>JAFWWX010000356.1 GCA_017517985.1 Clostridia bacterium
CCCTACGGTTCGGAGATTAAAGTTTGCCGTATCTACTGCCGTGACAATAAGAGAGTTGGAGCCGATGTGCTTTCCCGTGAACTTGTAGAGGAAACCCTGTATGAAACAACAAACACATACAGAAAGCTTGCAAATATCACTCTTGACAAATCTTCCGGTGAGATGGTGTTATCGGATATTGACCTTACTTCTGATAGAGATATACTCGGTTACTTTGCACAGGCTGAAAGACTTTTCAAACTCTATCAGGACTGTATCGGCAACCGCAGTATTGAAACTATGGCGGAAAAGTACATTACCGATATGCACGCAATAAGCATCTCGGCAAGAGGTCATCACTACTTTATCCCAAAGGCGTATATGCACGGCATATCACTCCTTGAGGACTTTATGGAGCTTATAGGAAATGAAAATCTCTTTACCTATTCTACGGGCAGGGATTCAAAGTACATAAGCATCAACTCCATGTATGTAGCGGATGATGCCAAACAGAGAGGAAAAATGTCCCGTGAGTTTTATCAGGATATGGGCAGAGAGATTGCGGAATATCAAAGCCGTATTCTTCGCCTCATTCAAAGCGGCAACAGCAGTCAGAAGATTCTCGACCGCTGGGAATTAAAAATCCAAGCCCTTGAAGCAAAGAAGCGTGAATACGAGGATATTCTGAAGCAGGATTTATCAGGCGTAGATGAAGAGTTTACAATGCTTCGTGATATGTGCAACCAGTTCAAAATGAGCGTTCGCAGATCACAGGTATTCGGAGCTACCGCCGCATAAATCTTCTCTAAAACAAAACGGAGGGTGCAGAGTTATTCTGCATCCTCTGCCTATATCGGAGGTGTATATGAAAGGTACTATGCAGATAAGCAAGCTAAAGAAAAAAGCGGCTTACTACTATGTAAAGGATTACGACGAAAAGTGCGGAGGAGATTTTGTCTTCTTCATCGAACCCTTTCCCGGCACAGAAGATGATTGTTTTTACTACGTCAGACGGCTTGATAACGGAAAGATAGAAATTGAGGGTGAAGGATACATAACGACAGAAGATTGCCTTGATACTCACAAGCGTGGTGCAAGAGCAATGCTTGATGGTCGTACTCCTGCGTACTATTGGCGTAATGACAACAACGAAGTAGTAGAAAAAACTTATTATTGAAAGGACTAAAAACTATGGATACAAAGATTCGACCTGTTGGCAGAATAGATTATCTTGACACAAAAGGCAATGTCGGTGAAAGATTTTACTGCTTTAACGAAGAGGACTTCCTCCGAACTGTAAAGGAAGACAATTACCACGGTGTACCGATGGTTGTCAATGTTTACAGCGATAAGAACGGTAAGACCATTCCTCTTGACTTTGTTCTTGACTTCGATCCGCCCGTTCAGGGCTTCCACATCATTGATTACAACGATATGGAAAAGATATTTGTTGAGCCGAGATGTAAGGTATATTCACTTACCGAGCATTGGGCAAACGATGGTGAAAACGGAATGTCAACACAGCTCTTTCTTGACAAGGACGATGCTGCAAGAGAGTTTGATACACAGCTTGCGGCAGAAAAGAAAAGCGGTCTTATCGCAGACTGGCTGGGTAATCCCGAGCTTGTGATTGATGTCTCAACGTCAGAGTATGAATGCTACATTGACGGCAGACACAGCGAGTATCACTATTCTATCAGGATTGAGGAAAAAGAATTACATTTAGGAGGACAAAAACTTGTTACAGATACAGAACGTCTTGCCGCCTGAAACGGCAATGGAGGAGGTCATACAATGAAATACTTGTTAAAAGACCTGCTTACATTCCGAACCGGACGCATTGTTAATATGACGGTCTGGGACTCCTTTGACGGTAAGGTGAAAATCATAAAAAACAGGTGTTACAAATGGCTGATTGAAGTAATCGACGTCAGCATGTGTTATTCGTGTCAAAGACAACTTAAGCCCGGAGAAAGAATGTGGGTTTATCGTAAAGAGTTGTTCAGAGATGGGTACAAATACAAAACAAAGAGTAAAAGGAAGAAAAATACTTCCTTTGATGACGAAGATCTGCCGTTTTAACATCAAACAGGAGGTACATATGCGAAACTATTCTCTCAAAACACTTGAGAAAATGCGTGAAAAAGCATACGAAAAGTATTGCAAAGAAACAGTAAAGCCCCACGGAAATTGGGGCGATGGAATGCGGCTGTCAAAGCTTCCATCTCTTTCGGCTTGGGAAAAGGCACGAGAGAGACTTGCGGAGCTTGATGAAGCAATCGCAAAAAAGAAAGAGGAGGAGAAAAATGGCTGAAAACACCAAAGATTTCACTTGTTACTACATAGGGCAAAAATACGACAAGGTTATGCCCGGCGACGGAGCGGTATTTGAACTTGGTGGTGACAATGGGTTTATAAATATCGGATTTACCAATATGACCGACGAAGAAATTGCCGCGATTCATCACGGTAAACTGGATATTCATCTGAGCGTTATCGAAGGGCTTGTGTTTATTACTGCAAGCTTCGGTGACCAGCTCATCCTTGATATGCCTTTCAACGCAGGTTTATATCCCGAATTCAACATTGAAGATCCGGCACCCAACGGTTACACAGTACCGATTATCGCAGTAGATAACAAGGATAATATCATAAGGGCACTTCGTGTCGTAGGTTTTGATCCCGAGTTCAGTTCAAAGCTTTATTCCTTTGCAAAAAAGCAATGGGAAGAAAAAATCGAGAACTTTGACGAAAGGCTTCAAAGCGTTTACGACAGATACACCCCGAAGGATATTATAAAATTCGCTATTATGAAAAACAACGTGGAGGTAAGGTTATGAAAATACAGGAATGCGTTTTTGACAAAATCGAAGATGCGTACAACGAGTTCAAAGAGGAAATGCTAAAGAAGGATCCCGAAGAGATTTTCGAGAAAGCATACAAAATTTCCATTATTACAGAAATCTTCGATATACTTTTCGATTCCTACGAGTTCACACCGCATGAGGCTGAAATCGTACTTGAGTTCAAGGGCAACATTCTTGAACAGGTTTATGATGAATGGCTCAAGAGCGATAACGGAATCCGTGAGGATGTGGAACAGAGTATCGACAAGACTTTTGTACTTCTTGGGCAGGTGGTTGCACGTTATGCGTCATAATGAAACTGTAATGCTTCCAATAAATGAACTTATGGACTTTGAAGCACAGCCGTTTAAGGTACTTGACGACGACTCTATGTATGAGCTTGCCGAAAGCATCAAAAATGTGGGTGTCCTTGTTCCGATCATTGTAAGGAAGCAAAACAGAAGATATGAGATTATTTCCGGCCATCGTAGAAAAAGAGCCTGTGTCATTGCAGGGATTGATACAATTCCTGCAACAGTTATGGAGCTTGACGACGATGAGGCGGCAATAATGCTTGTTGACAGCAACCTTCAGCGTGAAAATCTTCTGCCGAGCGAAAAGGCGTATGCGTATAAGCTTAAGCTTGACGCAATTAAGCATCAAGGGAGCAAAAATGAGTGGGATGATGATACATTGACAGAAAGTGCCGACTATGTTGGTTTAGACACCAACAAAAGCGGACGCCAAATTCGGAGATATATCAGACTTACCGAACTTATTTATCCCCTACTCGACAAGGTAGACGTGAAAATTATACCTGTGATGGCAGGAGCTGAGATTTCGCACCTTAACGTAAAGCTTCAAGTCACCTTGAATGACCAAATAGAGTTTTTCGACTGTAAGATTAACATAAAACAAGCAGAACAGTTGAAAAAACTTTATATGGATGGGAAGCTTGATGAGCGGACAATAAAAACTATCTTGACTACTCAAGATAAAAATACTATGGTATCTATTGATTGCACCAAGTTGCGTAAATATTTTCCTAAGCATTATACCGCAAAACAATGCGAAACGGCTATGTGGAAAATACTTGATGACTGGTTTGCAAAACAAAGTGCCTAATTATTTACACTGGGCAAGCGTTCTTAACGAGCGCTTGCTTTTTTATTGCGATTACAATAAAAAGCCCCTAGTGTAATTTACAGAATAGATATTGGCTTCTATGCAATCTTATGGTATAATATAGTAAAGGAGTTTTGGTGATTTTTGAAACTACATAAGCCTTGTCGCTTTTATTATCAAAAAATACGAACATATTACCACCGATATAATAGAATAAATGTAATTACGAAGTGCGGATGGTATGGATAACATACCCCGTACTTTTTTATATATAAATCTTAATAAAAAGGAAAAGGTTTTTAGGAATGCCTATGTTGGCTAAAAAAAATACTCTATTGGATTATTATATTAGACATTACATTAACAAAATACTTTGATACCTCTTAATTCCATAATATCCCTTACAGTTCTAAAAATGCTTGTGACAGGCATTCATATTATCGACAATATTTGATAAAATATATAGACAGGAAGTGATTTTGTGGATTATGAAGAAATGGGACACAAATTAAAAATAGAACGAGTAAAACTTAACTACAAGCAAGAATACCTTGCAGAGAAAATTGGTGTCCAACAAAAGTATATTTCAAAAATTGAGCACGGTGGTGCAAAGCCGGAATTTGCAAAAGTGTCTGAACTTGCAAATATACTCGGCGTATCTCTTGACTATCTTGCGGGTCAGGAAAGAGTTATTACAGACGATTATTTAATAAATACGATAAATATACGCTTACAGCTTTTATCGAATATAGAAAAAACAATTCTTTTGGAGGCAGTTGAATATTACATACAAAACATAAAGGATAAATCCGTTGCAAAATAGTAAAGGAGTGAGAGCCTTGAAAGTTGTACTCAAAGACGAATTACACGATTTAGTAGCTTCAGCATATTCGGTCATGAGTGCATTTTGATTTATTCCAGATAATATTCCGTATATACAAGCACTATGGCAGAAAATGCTATAGTGCTTTTTTGGTTTTATATACGGGGTATTGCCTATGACATCTCTATGGCGACAATACTTTTATATTTATAAATTGAATTATAAGGACGATAAGAATTCCGTTCGAGGGATTCCTATTGTCCTTTTTAATTTTTACTATATTCGCGGTCCTCCCGTTTCGTTGGTTGCAAATTAAAGCAAAAACGATGCAGGAGGATTTTTTATGAAAAATATTTTTTTAGAAAAAAATAAAATTTTTTCGCAAAGTTTGGCAAAACGGCATATTCAAAACGGGATATTGAGTGAAAGGGGAAAGAATAACCGCCTTGCGGGAACGGAAGGAGGTGTTCTTCGAATGGACCTCACTTCTTCCCAAAAGCAAACCATCAGGCATCAGTTTGACAGCTTTTGTAAAAAGATACTGCGTGCAGAAAAGGTTGATTATCAGCGCAGTATGTGTGGACAGATGGAAAAAGAAATACTGTTCTCCGAGCTGTCACAGAGCCAACTTGATGAACTTCGGGTAACGGATAAATATCCATCT
The DNA here is from genome assembly GCA_017517985.1 of Clostridia bacterium. The sequence goes on from JAFWWX010000356.1 coordinate 5,438, forward strand.
GACTTGACAATGTTCAAGGTGCAGGATTTTGAGATTGGCGTAGAAAACGAACTGCTTGCCGATGCGCTGAAATCTTTGCCTGCAATAAGCAGGGATATAGTTTTGCTATCGTATTTTATGGATTACACAGACCATGAAATTGCTGAGATGTTAAACATAATTCGTTCGACTGTTCAGTATAGGCGGATAAGCACACTAAACAAAATGAAAAAGCACATGGAGGGATCAGAATGACAAAGCAAAAGGAATTGCTTCCTTTCCAGACTATCGCTGCTGCTTCAAACGGTGATGTTGATGCTATTAACGCAATACTGAAGCACTACGAAGGATACATAGCCTCGCTTTCGCTCAGACGGGTGTACGACGAGGATGGGAACGGTTATACAATCGTCGATGAGGAATTACGGCGCCGATTGGAAACAAAACTGATTATAAAGATACTCTCGTTTGAGGTAGCTTAAATCAGTCTCCGCTTTGGGAGTGCAAAACCCCTTTCTGCACTCCCGGCGGAGTTAAATCTGTCGTTTTTCTAAAGCACACCGAACAGTCGATGTGTTCTATAAAAATGATAGAAAAACAATATCATTTCTCGTTCCTTGACAACCGAATAGCACCTTTTTGATCGTCAAGCCGTGCGGTTGCGAAAGCGACAGCACTTGAATCGGTACGCCAAGACTTTACTTTAA
>JAFWWX010000357.1 GCA_017517985.1 Clostridia bacterium
ATCATCACACACGATGAAAATATCGCTTTACAGGCCGACCGAATCATTGCTATTGAAGACGGCAAAATCACTCGTGATGAGGTGATTCGCAGATGAATATATTCAACAAGGTAACACTGCAATCGCTGAAGAAAAACAGAACAAGAACTATTGTGACCATAATTGGCATTATTCTCTCAGCGGCAATGATTTGTGCCGTTACCACCTTTGCAAGTAGTATCTATAACTATGCATTGGATAATGCAATCTATGTGGATGGTGACTGGCACGGCTCTGCCGAAGACATTGACAGTAAAACATACGAAAGGATTAAAGATGACAGCAAAATAAAAAGCTATGTTTATGCTCAACAACTCGGTTATTCAAAAATTGAGGACTGTAAAAACGAAAACAAACCTTATCTATTCCTTTTAGGTGCATCTGACAGTTTCAACGAAATGATGCCCGTTCACATTACATCAGGTAAATACCCGACATCTTCATCAGAGATTATAATTCCCGAACATCTATTTGAGAATGTCGGTGTTGAACTTAAAATTGGTGATACCCTCCAACTCGCTCTTGGAGTGAGAATGCTTGATGGATATCCGATGAGTCAAAACAACCCATTTTATGTTTACGATGAAAACAACGAAGCTGTACCAAGCGGTGAAACTCTCACGGTAAAGGAAACACGTTCTTACAAAATAGTCGGCTTTTATGAGCGACCTTCATTTGAGAATTATACAGCACCCGGATATACAGCTATAACAATCGCTGACAAACAAATCAGTGAAAAATACAGCTACAATGTTTGGTTTAAGATGAATGAAACCAAGGATGTTTATTCCTTTATCGAAGACAATAAGTTGCCCGGTAAAACAAATAGCTCTGTTCTCAGATACTCAGGCGTATCTCGTTACACAGGATTTAATTCGATGATACTCAGTCTTTCTATTATTGTTATAAGTCTGATAATGCTTGGCTCAATTTCGCTTATATATAATGCATTCTCAATATCTGTTGCAGAACGCACAAAGCAGTTTGGTCTACTCTCATCTGTGGGTGCTACTAAGAAGCAACTCAGACGAATTGTTGTATCGGAAGCATTAATGGTTAGTGCTATAGGTATCCCGTTAGGCATTTTAGCAGGTGTCGGTGGTATCGGTATAACACTATTCTTTGTCGGAAATAAATTCGAAGCATTAATTGGATACCCCATTCCGTTAAAATTAAGTGTATCGGTGTTGTCTCTTGTTATTGCCGTTGTAATCGCACTTTTAACAGTGCTAATTTCTGCCATCGTACCCTCTAAAAGAGCAACAAAGGTTTCTGCTATTGAGGCTATCCGACAGAGCAAGGATATCAATACTAAAATAAAGAAAGTCCGTACTTCGAAACTCACATATAAACTGTTCGGTTTGCCCGGTATGTTGGCAAACAAATATTACAAACGAAGCAGAAAGAAATATAGAGCTACTGTACTCAGCCTTTTTATGAGCGTTATTTTATTTGTTTCCGCTTCGGCATTTACAGGTGCTTTGACCGAATCTGTTACAGACAGTTTTGGAAATGTCAAATATGATATTTATATATATGGTTTTGAGGAAGAATTCGGAAATTCATCGGTAGATGAACTTCTAAGCGAACTCAAAAAAGATAAGGGTGTAAATAAGGTTGCATACGGACAAGGCATATCCTATTTTATTCCAATGTCACCAAATGAAGTATCTAAGGACTACCTCGAATACTATGCTAAATCCGAAATGCTTTCTGTTGATGAGGTAGAATCAGTTGGAGTTTATACCAATTTTAAATTTATTGATGACGAAGCGTTTAAGGATTTATTAAAAGAGTACAATCTAAATGAAGCTGATTATTTTAATACCGAAGCACCGTTGGGAATCGCTGTTGATAGTCGAGTTCTTTTCGATAGCACTGTAGGTAAATACACATCATACAATGTTCTTAAATCCGCAGATACAGAACTCAAATTTACTATTCCAAAAGAAATAGATGGATATTATCTTGAAAGAGAAGATATTGATGAGCAAGGAAATCAGATATATATCTACAAAACCGAAGAAGCACCCGAAGAAAGAATTACGCTATCTGCTGACGAAGCACTGATAGAAAAAACAGCAAAAATCGGTAAGATAATATATGATGCTCCGTATTTTCTTGATGTCAATTCAAGGTTTGCCATGCTCTATCCATCAAGCATGAGCGAAACGGTTATTTCACCGAAATTCGTTAAGGATAGCGGTTACAATTACTATATTACTACAGATACTCATGTTGAAACCATGAGTGCAGTTGATGAAACCTTAAACGATCTTGGTCTCGTAAGATTACGCATACAGGATATTGCAGCTCAAGAGGAAGAAAACCGTAATATCGTTATTATCATACAAGTATTTGCTTACGGCTTCATAATCCTTATTTCCTTAATCGCTGCCGCAAATGTTTTCAATACCATATCAACAAACATCGCACTCCGCCGTAGAGAGTTTGCAATGTTAAAATCAGTAGGTATGACGGCAAAAGGCTTTAACAGAATGATGAATTTTGAGTGTATCTTGTACGGAACAAGGGCATTGCTCTTCGGACTGCCCGTATCTGTTGGTATAAGTTACCTTATCCACTTAGCAGTATCCGAAGGATATCAGAAAGACTTTACTCTGCCTTGGGTTGCAATCGGTATTGCTGTTCTCAGCGTATTCCTTGTTGTGTTTGTGACAATGATGTATTCTATGAGCAAAGTTAAAAAAGATAATCCTATTGATGCTCTAAAGAACGAAAATCTGTAATGAAAGAAGGACTGTAAAATGAAAAAATACATTGTTCCTTCGGTTGCCTTAATCGTCTCAGTAATAACAGTCTGCCTCTGTGTTTTTAGCAGAGGCAGAAAAGCCAAAGCGAAGCCGGAGAAACAAGGATGAAAGCAAAGAAAAGGATAATGAAAAATCTGTTAATTGTATTTCTATGCCTTGCTATAGTTGGAGTAACAACTCTCCTTATTGTTAACGG
>JAFWWX010000358.1 GCA_017517985.1 Clostridia bacterium
GCTCTCCAGAGGTTTTCTACCAAGAAGTTTATTTATAACCGTCATAACCTCTGCACGAGTGATGTTATTTTCAGGCTTATATGTCTTATCAGGATAGCCTTCAATAAGTCCGCTGTGTGTAAGTGCCAGAATTTCATCATAAGCCCAATGTGTATCATCTAAATCTGTAAACGGATTTTTGATATTAGCTTCTTCAATGCCTGCAAATCTAAATATAAGCGCCGCAAATTCTGCTCTGCTCAAGTTTCTTGAGGGTTTGAACTCACCATCAGGATAACCGTAAACAATTCCTTTATCAGCCATATATTCAATATCATGTGCAGACCAGCGACCTACCTTAACATCAGGGAATGCATCTCCTGTTGCAACAAATGGCTTTTCGTACTGATGATTTGTTATACGATAAAGAATAGATGTAATTTCTTCACGAGTTATATCACCTTCAGGTTGAACGCTACCATCAGGATATCCATTGATATAACCAATGTGTGTCGGATGCTCATTTCCGAAAATATCTTTAGTGTACTTTCTTGTTTTACAATAGTGGAGCTACCGCCACCACCGCCACCGCCACCGCCGGTGTTAATTGTTGTAGGAATTGTGTATTTATAAGTTCCAATCTGACCATAGACACCATCATGACAGTTCGCAATTTCGGTTATATCCTTACACTTTCCGCACGCACTGAAATACACGACTTTAACTGTTGTTGCACTATTTAATGTCAATTCTTCACCGCTATATGCCTTACGATTTGCGTTATCGCTAATTGAAGGATCACTGCCATCAAGTGTATAATACAAAATAACATTTTCATCTGTCGGATAATCCTTCAAAGTGTATTTTGTACCCTTTGAAAATTCCACTTTGCCACTTGCCTCAAGAGAAGTGGTAGGAATGTCTAAGTGAACAAAATCAATTTTAAAGGTTCCATCGCTGCCCTCGATTTTTCCGTCCTCATCCTCAAGCCATGCATAGATTGTAATATCATCCATAAGAGCTGTAGGAATAATCGGACGTGTAACATCATAAACAGCAGTATTGGTTGTTATGGTTTGTCCGTCTGATTTCTTTGTATATGTATAATAATAATGAATATCAGCGGTCTTATTCTGAGATAACAGTTTTATACCTTCTGCATAATCACCGGTTCCGAGCAGGTGCGCACTGATTCTGTCCGCATCATAAGGATAAGCAATATAGACACTTCCACTTGCTGCACTTCCGGATTCAATAATGTAGTAATGAATTGTATTCTTACTAACTCTTCCTGTGTTCTCATTCAAAACATACGCCTTAAAAGACATAGTATGAGTAATAGCTCTTTCCTGACCGGTGTATCTGAAATCTTTATTGTCGCCGTTCTGTCTGTACCAGATACTGTAGTTCTTATCGGTAGGAATATTGTCATCGTATCCTATTGTTGTTGTCTTGCCGTCGCTTTCAAGATATGTACCTGAAGGAAGCTCGATAATTGGCGCAAGCGGCACGAAATTATACACATAACTTACTACAGAACTATAATTGCCGTTCTTTGCATATCTAAGCTGCAAAATGGTGTCTTCCTTAAACAAAAGACCATTACCGTCGTAATCTTTCCATTCGCCTTCGTTATCAATTCTGTATTGAATTTTCCCGCCACTGTTGAGCGAATTAAGCATTACCTTCAGAATATTATTGTCATCATCAATTTTTCTTTCCTCATAAGTTCCTGTTTCTTTATCTGCATAAGGCGGAGCAAGAACCGGGCTATTTGAGATTGCGTATGTATATCTGTTGGTATCACTTTCTACGCCATCAAGTGTAGAAGAAATTTCTAATGTGACACTGCCGGAATTTACGCCTGTATTCAATGAACCAAGTTGCTCGGTACATTCCTCATCGCGGTATGCCATACCGGTTTCTGTGTCAATATAAAATCTTTCATCATCGGTATTTATAAATTCATTTTCAAAACTACCGATTTTGTAGTTTACAGTACTTCCTTTGACAGCATCAACTGGAATAACAGGAAGTTTTGCTTCGTTAATTGTTGCGGAAGGAGCAGCCTTCGGTGCCTGCGGAGTTACGGTATAAGAGAAAATACCTACATCACTCTTTACACCAAAAACATTAACTGCAACTGCTTTTATAACTGTATTACCTTTAATGTCAATGAACGCTGTCCCGTCATAAAGATATGTTCCGGCTGTATTTGGGACCGGATCAGGACATAATCCACCATCATAGGAAATGGTATAGTAAATTTGAGTTCCCTGTGGTACAGGCATAAACTGTGTTGCAAAGCCTTCGCCACCTATTTCATGGATATAATATCCGGGAAGGAGTGTCGTAAGAGGCTTAACAGGTTTTAATGTTACAATGTCGTATGAATGTTTTACAACACTTGACCAGCTTTCACCATTTTTAAGAACCGCTGCTGTTACTACAGTATATTTTGTAATGTCAATCACCGCAGAGTCAGATGCTTCATTTGCATGAATTCTTGTGGTACTTGTTGTAGGATCGCTTCCGTCAAGTGTGAAGTAAAGATCGTAATCGTCCGTATTAGACTCTGTGCTTTCAGGCGTGTAAATTGTAATTTTGTTTGCATTTGTAAACTGTGTGCTCTCCGGTGCAAATTCAGGAGGCAATGGTTTAATTTTGTATGTAAAGACATACTCTGCTCCCTCGGACTTAATGGTTGTTCCATCGGCTTCAAATTCAACCGCTTTAGCTGTAATATTGGTGTCTTCTTCGAGTTCAAGAACATCTGTGTATTGTTTCCACTGACCATCACCGATATGATACATTACGGTATAGTCGGGATTGTTAGGCGTAAGAGTTACATTAACACTTCCTTCATAAACACCTGATGGATAGAACGCATCCACACCATAATCATCATAGAAACTAAAGAGATAATAGTATGAAACCTTATCGCTCCATTCTCCGTCATAAAAACTTATAGCACGAAGAGTTGTGTCCTTCGCAAGTGTAATCGGAATACCCGTATATTCTATTCCGTTTGTTTTCGGATCGCTTCCGTCAATAGTATAGTAGATTATTGCGCCCTCTGTTGCACACGAAAGTCTTACATCAAGTTTTTCTGTATATTCGCCTGAAGGCTTGTCTGCTGTAGGTGCAAGGGGCTTGATTGAGAAATAATATATAGCAGGCTCGCTGTATTTTCCCAATTTATTAGTAATAAGTCTTACAGTCGTGTTTTTATCAATTTCTATAATCGGATTTTGTTTGGACACCTTAACCCAGCTTGTTTCAGGATTGTCGCCGATAACCGGATTCTCAGCATCTAAATCTGAAAATGTATAATAAACCTCACTGCCGTCTGCTATGTTTCCGTAAACATTCTTATCAGAAGCATATACTGTGGTCATTGTTGAAAGAGTGTTTATATCAGGTAATAAAGTCTTGTCTTCATCA
>JAFWWX010000359.1 GCA_017517985.1 Clostridia bacterium
ATTATCTATATACAGCAAATATATCACATAGTGTTGTCACAACAACATCTCCAAAGTTATAACAATTCACTAAATTCCATTTTTATTATAACAGAAAAAAAGTGATTTTGTAAATATGTTTAGTATTTTTTGATTTGATGAGATTATTTTTTCTTTACTTTTTATCTAACATTTTTCTAGCACTTTTCTAGCGAAAACCCAAAAAAGCTATCTGAAAGCGGCAATACGAAATTCGCGAGAACAGCAAAGGCTTTGAAGGATTTTAACCCCTCAAAGCCTTGATTTTATGCGGTTTTTATCGCTTTTTAAGTTCCTTTAACTTCCGCTTATTTCGTCTATCTAAAAAGACTGTCTAACAGCTCGAAATGCGTTTGCCTTAACGGGTACGTGGGTTCGAATCCCTACAAAAAAATATTATCAATAAGGTCCACATCGCCCATATAACCTTAAAATGATATTATTCATTACATTGTAGATATCATAATTGAAAAAATATACGGTCTTGCGAAAGCAGACTCACCTCTCCACATAAGCGGAACTTGGAAATGTAATTTTAAAAGATGATAGATGAACAGCCTACTACTTCTCGGAGTGATAGGCTGTTCCTTGTTTCGCATTATCCTTTATATGAATATCAATATACTCTCTTAACTCCAAGTCCACTTCGTGCAGCTATTAATTGACCGAATTCTCCCTGCATTAGTTCTGCAAAGGCATCAACTTTGGGATTGTTTTCACCATCACGAATTACTGCGTAGTAGCTTGTTGTATATGGATATGTTCCGTTGGATATTGTTTCTTCGGTTGGAGCTATGCCGTCAATACTCAGGAATTTCAAATCAAGAGGGCCAAGCACAGAAGAATTAACTAAATAATAGTAAAATAAACTATATCCCATAGCATAGTTGCCTTCGTTCTTTTGGTTATAATCATCAACATCGGTAAGAATGCTCGATATAATAATAGAAGTGCGTTCCTTTGATATATTCTCGTTTATTTCTTTTCCGCCAAGAATAAACTGTTCCATTTGAGCATGGCTGCCGCTGTCTTCATTTCTGCAATATGCAGCGAGCGTACCATCATCTCCGCCAAGCTCTTTCCAATTAGTTATACCATTGTTCACATAAATATCGTGAAGTTGCTCTGTTGATATGTTATCAACCTTATTCTTTGTTCCTGTAAAGAATATAAGCGCCTCATCAGCAATCGGTATAAATTTAAGTTTTACATTCTTTTCCTCTGCATACTTTAACACTTCTTCGCCTGCATCGGGAACAAATATCATTTCAACCTCGCCATCAATCAGACGCTTGTACGATGCAACCGTTTTACTATGTGATTTAGGAAAGTCCGGGTGATTATCATAATTCTGATAATATGCACTATATATGTTTTGTGTTATTGCATAAGTTGATGTTGAACCATCCAAAACAGGTATTTCTATCTGTGGAGCCGTATCTTTCAAAATAGCAGGAGCATGATTATTAAAGAAAGTTCGGATAAACTGATACAAGAACTCACAGCATTCCAATCTTGTTACAGCCTGTTGCGGATACCAAAATAATTCATCATCTGCGGTGTCCATAAACTCATGGTCAACAAGCTCTACTAAGAGATGATAATTGTCTTTGGTTAATGCTTTGTATGCAACTTTCGCATAGTCAGACACTTTATCTAAATCCTTATATTTAGAGAAATCCATTTCAGCTTCTTGAGGTTCAATTTTCCCCATATCCGAAAGCATACGGAAGGTCATAGCTACAAGTTGTTCACGGGTAATGACTGAATCAGGATTAAAGTTTGCATCCTTCATAAACACACCTTTATCCACAAGTGCCATTATATATTCTTTTGCCCAATGGTTTTCAGAAATATCCTCAAAGCAAGATGCAGAGCGTGTTTTGGGAACACTAAACATTCTTGTAAAAATGGTTGCCATTTCTGCTCTTGTCAGTTCTTTATCGGGCTTAAAGCTACCATCTTCAAATCCTACAACAACTTCTCTTGCCGTAATTTCATTTATGTATAAATCATACTTATATTTCTCGCCTAAATCATTAAAAGGCGTTGTATATTTCTCTACTTTTTCTACGGTAAAATCACTATTTTCCGGAAGATAAGCATAACTATATCCATCAAGAGGACCTACCGAAAGAGGAATAATTTGCTTCGTTTCTTTATCCCTTATAATATAAGCAGTATTACCATAATCATAGCTTTCCTCTGATTTGAGATATTTGATCGTGTTACCATTTGGCGTATCTGAAGTTTCACTGACTGATGCAGCAAAGCAGGATATACCGCTTGTAACCAAAATCACTACACATAAAATTATTGACATTACTCTTTTTTTCATCAAACAATCCTCCTTTTTCTTCATTCCGCCATTTCAAACATTAAAACATAGACACTCGATTCCGGATCGTATACACCTTTAATATCAGCAGTGATTTCAATTGGTTTCATTCCACTTACAATGTTGATTCTTTCTTCATTATCAGTATTGAATGCCCAATTCGGATGAACTTTTTTATTATCATCGTAGAACATGTCTGCATTATTCACAAATACTCTTGCTCCTTTAGAAAGAACATAGACATCATATTCCCAGGTCTCAAGCCCATCACTCGCTGTCTGTTTTTTCTTGTTAATAACATTTGTTACTTCGAGTTCTAAATCGCCGTATTTAAAAAGTTCCGCTTTACCCTCACTTGCATACGATTCCATCAAAACATTATAATACTCTGATTTTACCTCTTCACCATCTTCGTAATTGAACACGAAATGCAAATGCCCTATTGTTGCATCCTTTGGAAATTGTAATTGCATTGAAAGGACCTTCGCATTAGTCATATAAGTATATGGTGCAGCAATTTTTCCAACTTCCTTTTTGTAATCATCCATCTCGGTTCCTGTAGGTGTGAAATACGCAATGACCGAATCTGGCTCTTCACCTTCATACTGGAAATGAGCGTCTATAACGGATGACATTTTATACCATCCGTCATCTTCCTTTTCAATCATAGGTTGTTCTGGTGTTGCCTTATAAAAGAAGACTTCCCGGATGATCGCTGAATTTTTCTTTTCAAAAGACCGTACAATCCAAATTCCGTGTTCGCTCTTTTCAATTGGTTTAAAAAGGTCCACTAAATATGTATTTCCATCTACTGAATATGTGGCACTGCATTCTTCTCCGTCACCTGCAAATGCAATTATCTCTCCATCTTCAACATTAATCCCTTTGCCGGAAAGATACATTTGTATAACTTGCTCATAATCCATTCTCCAGGGAAAGTGTCCGTTATCTACCTGTCTTTGTAAATCTTTAATTTGTGCGTAAGATAAATTTTCAGCGTTGACTATATTAGGAGTACCAACATCATTTATTAATGAGAATGTTGTTTCGATATTTGAAACATCTTTATACATCTTTTGGTATTCTTCAGCAAGTTTTATATCTTCTTCATCATTGCCTGCAAATATAGGAACCTGAACGTCTGTCGGTCTGCCGATTAAATACCCGTAGTCTTGATTTCTCCACACAACTGTCATATTCCCTACCATATTCATATACTCATCAATTTCAGAATCAGGCAATTTGATAACCGAGAACAGAGTCCCCATACCATCATGCTTTTCAGCAATTCCTTTATGTTTGAATGCTATATAATTATCATCAACCGCTGATTCGTCAACAATATATTTTCCTTGCCAACTTAATGGGATTTCCAGTTTAAAATTCATTGCTTCATTTTCGTATAATATCATATCGTCCTGTCTGCTAACAGCTACCCAAATAGAAACACAGATTATTGACACTATTATAACAGCAAACACAGCCAACGCTATGAATTTCGATGTCTTTCCGTTTTTAGAGCGAATCTTTGAAAAGCGGTTTTGAAGTTTTTTCTTATCCATGCTCATTTTCGTTGTGAACATTTTTTCTAACATTGTGTTTGCCCCCTTAGTTTGAAGATTTTTTAACGATGAAAGTCTTGATTTCTTCATATTCACTTTCATTCAATATCTTTTCTCCAATCATAACAAGCCCTTCGTCCGGATGTGTGTAGTGTAAGAATACACAGTATCCATACTCATCCGTTTTGAAGTTTCTAATGTTGTAAGCTGTGAGGTTAGCAGTGATGCCTGCACCTGAATATTTACCAACAGCTCTTGAGAAGATTTCTCCAAGCCATTTTTCATCAGCTTCAGATAGGTCATCAATTATGATTTCTGCACCAATACCGCTATTTACAACAACCTCATAATCTTCGCCGATAAACTCATTTACAGCATCCGAAAACTCACTCTTTTGAGCAGCAACCTCTGTTGCCAGCAAAGTATCATAGTATTCTTCAAAGGCTTTATAATCCACTGTTGAAGATGCTATGTAATCGGTTGTAATTTTACTGTTGCCAATTCTTTCGCATAGATTTTCTCTGCTATAATATGCGCCGTAAAATACATCATCTTTATTGTTTTTATCGGAATAAGCATCATAAAAGTTATATCTTATCTCATCAACATTTTTAACCAAAGAAAAGATAAGACCGGACATTCTGTTCAAACCGTTCTCGTCTATATTTCTGTAATTCTTCCGATTGTCAACCATAAAATTTACATCTAAACCATAAGGCTCTGCATCAGTCCTTAATTCGATACCGTCAACATTGTAATCCGAAGTATTAGTTAGATCAACGATTTTCCTAACTGTTGGCGCATCTCCTATATATGTTCCTTTCAGTTCATACAACGCATTTATGTCTGGATTTCGACTTGTATCATCTTGCAATTTGTTTACTGCAACATAAACTGAAATAGCAATTATAGACATAATGATAAGTGCAAATAGAACTATAGCTATAATTCTTGATGTCCTGCCGTTGTTGGAACGGATTTTTGAAAATCTGCTTTGTAGTTTCTTTTTATCTGCACTCATTTTGGTTGTGAACATCTTTTCCAACATATAAAATCGCCTCCTTATTTTTCTACCAATTCAAGAATGGTTTTCATATATAGTTTTTGTTCTTCATCATTCATATTCTTTGTTACTTCCATATCGCATGAAACCTCACAGGCTTCACTAAGGTTCGCACTGAGCAAATACGAAAGCGGATTGAACCAATGGACTGCATTAACAAATAAAGCAAACCACTTTATTATCAAGTCTTTTCTTTTGTAATGAGTCAACTCGTGAAGAAATACCAATCTCATCATATCGTGTGGTATTTCTTTACACGGCATATATACAACTGGGAAGAAAACACCAACGAGCATCGGTGAACCCACGTCCGGCGACATCCTGACTCTTATTTTCCTGCGTATTTTTAATTCTCTTTTCGCTTCAAGCAGAACCGAATTTCCTTCCATCGAAACGGCATTTTTTCTTCTTCGCATTATGTATATGATGTAGTTCATTAGAACAACTATAAGAAAAATTCCTGTTCCACATATCCAGATAAACGCAAGTAGATCAAGTACCTTTATTTTTACATCCTGAGTCACATTGATTTCTCTTTCCGTAATTGGCGCTGCTACCGGACCTTCAGGAGTTTGTTCCGGGACCTCATTTACCTCTGTTTCAGTTGCTGGTGTTTCGGGTTGCGTCATATATTGTATTCTCTGGACCTCCTGCTCCGGAATAAGTTTGTATGTAGGTATTATCATTGTAAGCAATACCGCTATCCATACATAATACTGCCACTTTGCAGGAAATTTCTTGGTTGTTATCGGTTTTAAGCATAACAAAACAGCAGTTATACCAAATCCGAACAGGCTGAGTATCAGCACTGTTTCAAATAGTTCACTCATAATCTCACTCCAATTCAAACATCTTTTTCAAATCCG
>JAFWWX010000360.1 GCA_017517985.1 Clostridia bacterium
ATCATAATTGATAGATAAATCAAGAGAATAAATTAAATGTGTACAAAAAATAGTTTTAAAGCGAACAATATACATATAAGTATAATTCAAATAATCGAAGAATACTTTATCGTTAAAATGATTCTATCAAAGAAATGCTGTTTCTATACTCTTGTCTAAGCTCGGAATGATTACGCATATGCTGAATCATTCCATTATCAAATGTAAGAATTTTATCACTTGGTTTAAGAGTTGCCAAAATCAATGCATCATTGATGTCATTTTTATAGAAAGCGCCTCCACTTGATAAAGTGTTGTTAATTATGGAATAAATATATTCTTCTATCGCCGAATTGGTAAATACTTTTTTTAATGAATTTGACAATCCGTTCAATAATTCTCGCAAATGTTTATCATTTATGCTTTTGCCATATTTAATTCCTCTTTTATGAACAAATTTTGCGGGGGTATCTTCTTTATCTATTTTATTTTGATAAGTATCCATCTCTTTTTGCCAGTCAACACGATATTCTTGCATTATTTTCGGAATATCAATTTTTTCTCCAACAGGAATTTCATCGCACTTTTTCAAAACATGTTTGCATAGAGGTGTGGAAAGAGAGATAAATAGTTTTAAACAATTATAGAATTCTTTTCTAATAAAATTTTCCGCATCATCAGTTTGATATGCATCAAAATATACTTTTTTAAAAATATCCGTTATTAAAGGTCTGATAGAATCTTTAAATATTAATGAGAAAAAATCATAAATGTGAGCAGGAACATTATAGGGGTCAATGTTGCATTCGAAAATCGTTTCGCAAAAAAGAACAATTAAAAATATAACAGCACCAAGACTAGATTCTCTATTTGATTTTATAAGTATTAGTGTGTTCCAAACGGTGTCCAGATTTTTTTGTTTAACCGTTCTCAACTTTTTTACAATGTCTTTATCAAAAGGTATAATTTGGTCGTTTACCGATATATGGCGTTCTCGCATAAACGAGCAAACCCTTCGAATAATTTGAGCATTATTTCTATATTTTGATATAAATTCAGCAAAAGAAACACTTGATATTTTTATACATTCTGTTGAGTTTATTTTAGAAAAAAACTTTTTACTATCTATGATAGGAGAAGGTGATAGATTGCTTATATAGTAAAAGGTATTAGTATCAAGAAGTAACATAGATTCTCCATTCTTGCGTCATAATAAGTCGAAAAATTAAAATATAATTGTGTTTGTGTATTATAACATACAATGCCTGATTGTTCAAGATAGAAAATTCTACTGCCATTAGAAAAATATTCGCTTGACTTTATATGGAAATCTTCAAAAAATATGTTAAAATAGAATCAACCTCGAGGAAATAATTCTTAAAGGAGATTGAAAGTGAAAAATTTTGGTAACAGAATAAAAGCATTACGCAGAAAAATGAACTTGACACAAGAGGAACTTGCGGAAAGACTTAATGTGTCTTTTCAAACAATATCAAAATGGGAAACAAATGCTTCTTTGCCTGATGTGACTATGTTTCCTTTGCTTGCAAACTTTTTCAATGTTACAACAGACGAGCTTTTAGGCGTTGATTTGGCAAAAAAGCAAGCTAAAATTGATAAAATAATAAAGGAGTATGACCGTCTTTCCTCTCTTGGCAAGGAAAAAGAAAAATACGACTTCATTTGTCAAGCATATCGTGAATATCCAAATAATTATAGGATTTTAGAAAAATATATGTGGATTAGGTACTACGACCCATATTTTTGGGAAGAGTATTGGGCAAAGGAAGAAAAGGGAGAACTTCCCGAAATTTATGAAAAGGTTCCACACAAGGAAGAACTTTTAGCTTTATGTAAACGAATATTAAATGAGTGCCATGATGAACAGATTAGATATCAAGCTATAAGTTTATTGAGTGGTATTTATAGCAATATAGGAAACGAAGAAAAAGCATTGGAATATATAAAATTACTACCATTTGAATTACAGGGAGAAGAAAAAGAACAACTTTACGAAAGAGGTAGCGAAAAGTGGTGGGAGTGCGTAAGGGGAAATATTTATGATATTTCAGAAAATCTTTATATAAAAATTAGAAATTGCGGCTTGCACGCAGAAACAAATAAAGACGCCATAAGAATACTAAATAAAGCGATAGAGTTTATAAAGCTTATTTACGACGAAGGTGATTATGGATTTAGCCACTATCATTTAGCAGAGCTTTATCATTGGTTAGCAGGTCGTTATTCCTATGAAAAAGATTATGAAAACTGTGCAAAAAATCTTGAATTAGGCTTGTTACACGCCAAGATGTATGATGAACTACCCGAAACTACAATTCATTCCTCATATCTTGTAAAGAATGTCAAATTTGAAACAGCTAAGGTTTACTCAGGATTTGAAAGTAATGATGTAAAAAGAGAGATAGATTATATTCAAAGTAATGCATTATACAATAATGTTCAAGGCGAACAATGGTTTATTGATATAATTAAAAAATATACGCCATTTGCAAAGGACAGCAAATAAGAAAGAGCGAGTGCTGATTTTCGGCACTCGCATTTTAATGTGCAAATTCAACTAATGTTAGAAAATTTCTCTCCGAATGAGTTATTGTTTTTGTTCTATAGTATGCTATAATAGAGACAGGATAAGCGCTAATCCAATAAATATTTGGAGGTCTATATGGTTAGACTTGGAGAAAAAATAAAACAATTAAGAAAGCAGAAAAATATTTCACAAGAGGTGTTGGCTAATCACCTTGGGGTGTCTTTTCAGGCCGTTTCAAAATGGGAAACGGAAACAACACAGCCGGATGTTATTATGATACCTGCAATTGCATCATTCTTTGGTGTTTCAACTGATGAGCTTTTCGACTTTAATCTTTTTGAAATTGAGCAAAAGGTTGAAAAAATAGTTGATGAACACAGACTTTATTTAGAAACAGATGTAAAGAAAAGTGAACAGATTATTCGTAACGGATTAAAGAAATATCCGGGCAATGAAATATTATTAAATTGCCTTATCAATATAATTTCTGTAACCGAGCGAAGTGATGAAGCTATCGCTATTGCCAAGGCTTTAGTTGAAAGCACAAAATGTGATGAAATACGCATTGATGCTTGGAGAATTATGGCTGAAGCATATAAATCAAAGGGCGATTATTCATTAGCTAAGGAAGCAATCGAGCATATACCTGAAATATATTTTTCCAATCTGTATGTGAAAGCATATTTACTAGATGGAGAAGACAAATTTGAGGCAGCTACAAAAGAAGCTTCTTTGTGTTTTGAGCATTTAATTTGGATGCTTGAAATTCTTGGTGAAATATATTTCAAAAACGGAAAAATAGAAAAAGCAAAAATACAGTATACACAGGCAATAAATGTATTGAAAGCTTTTGAAAACGATTTTGAAACAAATTATACTCATAACAAATACGACCCAGAGAAAATCAAAGAGCTTGAAAAGAAATTAACTTTGATGTAATAAAATGGCGAGTGCCAATTTCGGCACTCGCTCTTAACTTATAAATCATATTCTTTTAGTAAATTTAAAGACTTAACAACAAAATTTTGAATTGATTCGTTTTTACAGTATTTACACTCATTAATCGCAATGTTAAGACAATCTCGCACCATTTCTTGCTGATATTTTAAACGGTCAGTTTTTGAATATCTTTCTATTCCATCATCATTGAGCACTAAGCAAGAGCCTTTTGAACCGTTACCTGCAAACTGCAAATAAGCCATTGACGCTTCAATCAATTCCTCGAAGCACTCAACTGCACGAGCTTCGTTTTTCAGCCTTAAATGCTTGCTAATAAGCCCGCAAAGCAATCTTAACTTTTGATAAACTTGGTTAAAAGGAAGGTAATCTCCGTCCGATAAAAGCGCATTTATAATGCGTAGCATATATTCTTCAAGTTCGATTTGTTCTTGAATGGTTTTGTTAGGCAAAGATGCTACAAGAGAAATGCTCTTAATTAAAAATCTTGCACGATAGGTAAAGCTTTGCTTGCAGAAATTTTGAACACTTGTATAATCTCCACCAAGCTTAGCAACCTCGGCAGAGAAATAAGCTCTATCACCATACTTAAATGGCATTTTTAAAAGAGCGTCATTTGCCTTTTCTGTTTGTCCTATACGCATATACACGGAAGCAATCAAAAATCTTGCCTCTGCGTGTAAGTCGGCATCCTCGCTAAATCTAAAAATACAGTTAGCAAAGCGTTTACACTCTTTAACAATAGTAGCTTCATCAAAAACATCAAATTTTCCAAAATAAAGCTCTGCCATATCAAGTAGATATTTTGCAGCTTTAGGATTTGTAGGATGTGTGCAGAAATAGTCGTACATTAAGCGAAAACCTTTTTCAGCTTCTTTTGGCTCCGGAGGCCATTTGCAAGGGCTGAGTGTTTCTATTTCCATACACCTTTTGTATATCTTTTCAAATTCTTTCGTGTCATTATCATC
>JAFWWX010000361.1 GCA_017517985.1 Clostridia bacterium
ATTTTTATAAGAGCAGTGCCAAACCGTCCGGAAAACGAAAATAAAGCCGGATTCAATGAGTCGGAATATCTCAGGTCACAGCATATTTTTATAACCTGTGACTACAGCGAAGAATTAAGACTCATCCAAAAGGGTAGCAAAAGCTTTATTGATAATATCAGAGAAAGACTATCCGGAAATCTTACAAGATATATCGGAAAGTATTCTGTAAAGGACGAAACTGCTATTGCGAAATGTATGCTTTTAGGCGATAAGACAGGCGTATCAAATAAGCTTAAAGAAATGTTCAGGGGAGCCGGCATTTCACATGTTCTCAGCGTGTCAGGGCTTCATCTTTCTATACTATTTATGACGCTGTCGGTAATTTTACGACTTCACATAAGAACCCCCAGAAGAAGATTTATCTATGCGGAAACGCTTTCGTGCATACTAATTTTCATTTATATGGCTCTTGCTAATTTTACCCCGTCTATTATGCGTGCCGGATTTATGCTGATTATTATGAATATTTATTCAGCGGCAGCATTTTACATAAGAAAATTCGGAAAGTCAAAAAAGACTACGGAAGCATCGCTTGATGAGGACGGAATATCCTATCTTCATAACACTTGTTATTATGACTTGGACACATCCTTTAAAATCGGGGTTTTTGATTCTGTTTCGGCTCTTTTCTTTGCCGGTGCAATTATCTGCATAATTTCGCCCTATTCGGTTTTTGATGTGGGAATGCAGCTGTCATTTATGTCAACTCTAGGTATTCTTATTTCCGTTTCGGTTTTGCAAAGAGTTTATAAAAAGATAAGGTTTTTACCTTTGCGTGTTGTAATAGCATCTTTGTTTGTAACTTTCTCGGCGGTCAGCTTTACACTCCCTGTCTGCATTTATAATTTCGGTGAATTGTCAACTATGAGTGCTGTCTCCAATCTTCTGATTACGCCTTTAATGGTGCCATTGCTTGCAATACTTCTTGTGCTGGCACTTATGTCATTTTTACCTCAGGTTGGACTTGTTGCGGGTGTATGTTCTTTTCTCGGGTGGATTTCGGAAATTGTTTGTTCAGTATGCATAAAGATTGCAGAACGTTGCTCATCCCTTTATTTTTCTGTTGTTACGGCAGAGGAAAACCTATTTCTGACACTGATATTTATTGTAGTCCTTATTTTTACTGTTACCTGTATGTTTCTTGGTATTAGGCAAATGAAATGCGTGGGTTTCTTTGCGATTCTCTGTTTTTATTTTATCTTTATGACAGTGAGTTTTCTTGAAGCTGTATCTGATTTTCTGACGCCGAGGGTTAATATGTGTACTGTAGATAAGCACCCGTATATGTGCGTTATGATAAGAGATACGAGAATAGTGTTTGACGATTTGTCCGGTGTAGCCTCAAACAGCGTTATGCAAAAGGTTACAGGACATCAGATTTATGACACAAATAATATATATCTTGTCCTGCCACGCACACAGCCGTGTTTTGACGAAGCACTTTTCAATATAATGTGTTTTGACAAAAGCGATGGAATTGATACACTGCTTCTTCCGTCAAAAGAATTATTTGAAGATACCGGAGCAAATATAGCGGAGTATTCCGATTTTGTGACAAATCTTGGTGAGGGCGGTTATAATATCGAATTTTATTCCGACAAATTTATGGTTGAAAATGTAAAGTTTGATATTGATGTTACCGATAGGGCTTCAAAGGTTATCTTTGGCGATGTAAGTGTTATTTTTGCCGGAGAATACAATGAAGAATATGCAGGAAAGGCTTCAGAGGGCTGCAAATACTGCATCTTTTTCTGCGACAGAGCAGATAATACCGATAATCTCGGATACAACGGCGACGCCGATCTTTATGTTACATCTCCTTTTCATAATAAAATAAGAGGTGCAAAACAGATTCCGGTGAGGAACCCTGAAATACTTGGAAAATAAAATGTGGGACTGCAGAAGATTTTTTTTGCAGTCCCAAAATTTTAAAGTATTCAAGTTGTTGATAGAAGTTATATGCATTTTGCTGTTTAAAACAGAAATACCAGCTTTGCTTACACAAGCTTTACAAGCACAACCGATTCCGCCCCCATATTGTAGCTTTCAGGAATCTCTCCGCTGTAAACAAGTTCAAGGTCGTGTTCTTCGTCAAGAAGATAAATCTCGCATTTCTTGCCGAAAACGCCCTTGAGGTCAAATACAAGCTCGTGGTGGAGCTTTTCATAAGGGTTGAAGTTTGCAAGCATAAACACACCTTTGTCGTCATTTTTTGCACCCACAACATAAACATGGTCAGCTGCAGAGTCACTTGTTACTTCTATTCCGAGAGAAGAAATAGCGCAAAAGGCGTCGAAGGCAAGAGCGACTTTGTTATTTTTACCGAAATTTTCTTTGCCGTAAAGTGCAATATCAACAGGGGTTTTCTGTAATGAAATAAGGGTTGCTGCAACAAAAGCGGCTTCTCTAGTTTCAGCTTCTTTTGCGTCAGGGGAGCTTTTTGAATTGTACTGCCACGCAGTAATAATATTATCCGTTTCGGAAAATTCATATTTATCAAGCAAAGTGCGTGCAGCATAGATGTAATTCTGAAGCTGTTCTGATTTTGTGACACTTTTTTTCCAGGAGAAAAAATCAAGCGGTATACGTTTATCCAGTGCAAGATAATTCATAAATTCGTGGACATAATCACTTACGCAGTCCTGAAACGAGCCTGCACCGACCTTGATGTCAGGAAATTCCTGCTTTAGGGCTATGGCACAATGGGCGTATATTTCAAAAAACTTTCGGCAGGGGATGTTTGCACTGTCGGGACAGCTGAGCAATTCAAAATATTCTGTACCGTTTCCCTTGAGGCTTTCCACGGTGCTTTTCAGCTCTTTTATATAATCTGACAGTTGTTCTTCTGTTTCAGGGAGGCTTCCTTTACAAAGAAAAGCTACAAGACCAGTATCTGTTGAACTTTCGGAAATGCTTTTTATTTTTCCTTTTGGATTTGTGAAGTCTACGAGTATTTTTTCTCTTTTATCTATCGGCTTATGCTCGCCTGAATTTTCATAATGTATAAGATTTTTCAATGCCTCAAGCTCGCTGAGCGAGGCTATTTTTTTGAAGTTGTCCATTCGTCTTTACTCCTTTTGACTTTTCTTATGACAGTATAGCACACAAAGAAGTGGATTTCAAGAAGAAAATTCATTTTAAATAAAAACTTCAGTAGCTTTTTGAAAAAGTAAAAAAACTGCTCTCTGTAAAAAGAGAGCAGTTTCTTTATGTACTCAAGGTAGTCCTTTGCTTATTCAGCAGCAGGAGCGTCAACGGGACAAGCATCTGCGCAAGTACCGCAGTCAACACATTCATCAGCGTTGATAACATACTTTCCGTCTGCTTCGGAGATACACTCGGTAGGACAAGCGTCAGCGCAAGCGCCGCAGCCGATGCATTCGTCAGAAATCTTATATGCCATTTTGCACACCTCCATAATTATTTTCGATTTATTATAACACACATTATTTCGTTTGAAAAGGGGTTTTTAAAACTTTTTTTGTTTTTTTGTATAAAAATGATACTATTTATCGATTGTCAGACGACGCAGTTCATTGTTTATTCATTTTATCGTGCTATAATATATCCGTATAAGTATGTATATGCGTAAGTTTTATAATTATGTCACAGGGCGAAAGGATGATTTTTCGTGAATATAAATAAGTTTATGACAGAAGAGGAAAGAAGTAGGACAGGCGTACTTCTTGTTACTCTCATAAGAGACGGTGCAAAAAACGACGAGGCTATGGCAAGCCTTGATGAACTGCGTCTTCTTTGCGAAACCGCCCTTGAGGGCGAGTGTACCACGGTTGATTTTTATATTCTGACTCAGGCAAAAAGCTCGCCTGAGGCTGCAACCTACATTGGAAGCGGAAAGGTAGAAGAAGCGGCAAAGCTCTGCTTTGACAATGATATATCTCTTGTGGTGTTTGATACCGAACTTTCACCCTCGCAGATAAGAAATAATGAGGAAATCATCTCCGGATACTCAAAGCAAAACAGTAATGTCAGAGTTATTGACAGAACAATGCTGATACTTGATATATTTGCAAAGCATGCTGTGACCGGAGAGGGAAAACTTCAGGTAGAAATTGCACAGCTTAAATACACAGCACCAAGACTTACGGGTAAGGGTATCGAGCTTTCCCGTCAGGGCGGTACAAGCGGTGCTGTCGGTGCAAGAGGCCCCGGTGAAACAAAGCTTGAAACAGATAGACGTCATATAAAGCGAAGAATAGAATCCCTTGAAGCACAGATTGCGGATATGGAAGCGGCAAGAAATATAAAACGCTCAAAAAGAAGTGGTAGCGGAGTATGTAATATTGCTATTGTAGGTTACACCAATGCAGGTAAGTCGACACTTCTGAATTATCTTACAGACGCAGGTATTCTTGCAGAAAATAAACTTTTCGCGACCCTTGACCCCACAACAAGAAGACTGTCACTTCCATCGGGTAAAGAGGTACTTCTTACAGATACCGTAGGATTTATAAATAATCTTCCCCACAGACTTGTCGAGGCGTTTAAGTCAACCCTTGACGAAGTTAGATTTGCGGATATTCTTCTTATAGTTGCCGATGCTTCGGATACCGATACCGAGAAAAAGATTGATGTAACACGAAAAATAATAAACGAATTGGATGCAGGTGGTAAGCCTTGTATTCTTGTTTACAACAAATGTGACGGACTTGATTTTCTGCCATTTAACGGAGACGAGGAGAGACTCTCACAGATGTCTGCCGTATGTATTTCTGCAAAGACCGGAGCTGGTATTGACAATTTGCTCTCGCTTCTTGAGGACACGGTCAACAGTCTTACAAAAGAGGTAAAATTCCTGTTTCCCTTTGATATGCAGAGCGCTGTAAATACTCTTTACAGACGTGCAAGTGTTATTTCCGTTGAATATACTGATAATGGTACTGAGGTTGTGGCACTTGTGGATAACGAGCTTGCCGGCAAATATGCGGAGTATGAGGTAAAGGACAAATAGTGTCTTGCTCCGGCAGATAATGATTAATTTTATAAAAAGACGAATTTAATTAATTGTTTTTTGGAGATAAAATGGATAAATTAAGGGGGATTGTATGAATAATGGCGAAATTATTACCGGCGCTGTTTTAGGGCATGTTATTGGCGATGCCTTGGGTGTACCGGTCGAATTTTACCCGAGAACGAAATTAGAAAACAATCCTGTCGACTGTATGTTATCATACGGCACTCACTATATGCCCAAAGGGACTTGGTCGGATGATTCTTCGATGATGTTATGCACTTTGTTGAGTATTATTGAAAAACGTAATATAGATTTTGAGGATATTATGACACGGTTTTCGCTGTGGGCACGGACTGGATATATGACACCTCACGGAAAGCCGTTCGGAATAGGTCGGACAACTTTAAAATCTATTGCAAAATTCTGGCGTGGCGAGAACGCAACAAATTGCGGTTGCCTTGCCGAAAGAGATAATGGCAATGGGTCGTTAATGCGAATTTTACCGATTTCGTTAGTTAATTCATTTTCAGATTCAGGGACAGACGAAAAGATTCAAAGAGTCCATAAGATTTCCTCACTGACCCACGCTCATGAGCGATCGTGTGTGGCTTGCGGTATTTACAATTTTATTTTAGAAGAAATAGTTCGTGTACAAAACAAATCAGCCATAGCTCTTGGATTAGAAAAAGCTATGAACTATTACAAATATAGTTCCGAAATTCAGGTGTTTGAACGATTATTTGAAACAGGCTTTTCCAATTTTGAAAGTTGCGAAATTAAAAGTAGTGGATATGTTGTTGATACTCTTGAGTCAGCAATTTGGAGTTTACTTAATTCCGAAAACTATAAAGACACCGTTTTGTGTGCTGTCAATTTAGGTGGAGACACTGATACAATAGCTGCCATAGCCGGAGGACTTGCCGGAGCATTATATGGCTATGATGATTTGCCAAAAGAATGGATAAACGAAACTTTAGACAAGGACAATATCCTTTTTATGTGCGATAATTTTAATGACATATTTAGCAGGAATGAATTATGAATTATATCAATATATGTTTCGAATGGAATGATAGATATGAAAACACTAAATTTTAAGTTTAAAGATGTTACCGAAAGGGATATGGATATGCTGTTTCTTGAAGAAATAGTTTCATCAAGGGTGTTTGCAGATATTTTTCTTTCTAAAATTGGTATAGAAAACGCAAATGTTGTTGAAGCTGAAATTTCAAAAACCTCAATTGAACTCGGCGAATCCGATATGACGGTGGTGTTTTCCGTTGGAACCAGAAAACACGCTCTTTTGATTGAGGATAAAATTGATGCAATAGCTATGCCACAGCAGTGTGAGCGCTATTTCGAGAGGGGAAACCTCGGAAAAGCAAACGGTGAATACGATAACTTTGATGTTTTTATTATAGCACCGGAAAAATATTTATCACAAAATACTGAGGCAGCTGAATATCCTAACAAAGTAACTTATGAAGAATGTTTAGAATATTTTGCATCACAAAACGATCACCGCAGCGCTTTTAGGTTTCAGCAAATCACACAAGCGATTGAAAAGCAAAAACACGGCTATCAAGTCGTTGAAAACAAAGCAGTAACTGAATTCTGGGATAAATATATTACTTACATAGAACAAAACTATCCGGAGTTATGGCTTGTTAGCAAAAGAGGTATCAAAGGTATTAATGCACGTTGGCCACAGTATAATACGGTTATGGATAATATGATCATATACCACAAGTCCGAAGTTGGCTATGTTGATATGACAATATCCGGAGTTGCTGACAAAATAGTTCAGCTTGAACAAGCCCTTTCAGACATCGCTTTTGATTTATCCGAATTTGGGATGGCATTAGTGAAAACCGGCAAGGCGGCCGCTATAAGAATAAGAGTTCCCGAATTGGATTTTACAAAACCTTTTGAAAATTATTTTAAAGATATTCCAGTTTGTATTGACGCGATCATGAAATTAACAAATGTAGCAAAAGAGATTTCTAAGCACGAAAGTATTGTAAAGCTTACAGAGAAACAAAAGGTTATGCGCAAAAAATAGATTAACGTGTTCATTTCTTTATATTGTTGCTATTTCTACCTGAATTCTTTAGCTTATGAGGTGAAAAGGTTGTTTGATGTCTTGATAAAGGAAAACAATATTGAATATGGAGTTATTAAGGGGAATGATAAATTATTATATATCAAGGTAGGAAACGGCGGTAGTATTTATGGTTATGCAAACAAGTATTTAAGTATTGCGAAACAAATAAATGGCGAATATGGTCTTTCAATTTTGGTTGCGAGTAATCCTATAGAATTAGCGATAAAAGAGAGTATAAAATATGATAATGATTTTATAGATAGATACTTTCCAAATACTAAAGATATTTATGCTTTCGGTCATTCAAATGGCGGACAGATGTTAGTATCGTTTGCTTATTTGAATCCAAAAATAAAAAAAGTTTTATCTGTCAATGTTCCTCTTATGATAAATTTACATAAAACAAAAGAAGGAATTTCAAAATTTAACGGAGAGCATATGACTATGATATATGGGGAAAAAGACCCTAGTTTCCGATATGTAGAGATTCTGGATTCAAGTGTATCATCAAAATTTAGTTATTACACCATAAAAAATGCTAACCATCATTTTGAGAATATGCTTGAGGAATTCATCTTGTTGCCTAAACAATTTTTGTTTTAGAATGTGTTAATATACAAGGCAGACCATTGAATGCAACGTGAGATAATCAAAAGAAAGGAGTGACACCGTGTCGAAAAAATTCAAGCTTGTATCAAGCTACAAACCTATGGGCGACCAGCCTGAAGCTATAGACGAACTTGTCAAGGGTATAGAGAATGGCGAGCGTGAACAGCTTCTTCTGGGCGTAACAGGTTCGGGTAAAACCTTTACTATGGCGAATATTATTGCGAAAGTAAATAAGCCTACGCTTGTACTTGCCCACAATAAAACTCTTGCGGCACAGCTTTGCTCCGAATTCCGTGAGTTCTTCCCTGAAAATGCCGTAGAGTATTTCGTGTCCTACTATGACTACTATCAGCCGGAGGCGTATATACCCGGCAAGGACACATATATAGAAAAGGACAGTTCCATAAATGACGAAATAGATAAACTGCGCCATTCAGCAACAAGTGCCCTTTTTGAAAGGCGCGATGTTATAATCGTAGCGAGTGTTTCCTGTATATATACCCTTGGCGACCCCCATGAGTACAGTTCTATGGTGATTTCCGTAAGACCGGGAATGAGTATGACGAGAGAGGAATTTATCGAAAAACTTGTTAAAAACCAATACGAAAGAAACGACATCGGATTTGAAAGAAATAAGTTCAGAGTAAGGGGAGATGTGGTTGATGTGTTCCCCTCAAATTCAAACACAAATGCACTGAGAATAGAGTTTTTCGGTGATGAGATAGATACTGTAAGTGAGGTAAATCCCTTAACAGGGGGTGTCATACAGCACTTGACATATGCGGGGATTTATCCTGCGAGCCACTATGTAACAAGCGATGAAACAAGGGAAAAGGCGCTTCGTGAAATCTATTGCGAAATGGAAGAAAGAGTGGACTATTTCAAAGCGAACAATAAGTATATAGAGGCACAGCGAATAGAGGAGCGAACAAAATATGACCTTGAAATGCTTCAGGAAATAGGTTATTGCTCAGGGGTTGAAAACTATTCCAGAGTGCTTTCAGGAAGAGAGCCCGGAAGTACACCATATA
Source organism: Clostridia bacterium (assembly GCA_017517985.1). The sequence continues at coordinate 8,762 of JAFWWX010000361.1, forward strand.
CACTTATGGACTATTTCCCAGATGATTTTCTGATGTTTGTTGACGAGTCCCATGTAACACTTCCGCAGGTGCGTGCAATGCATGGCGGCGATAGGGCGAGAAAGACAAATCTTGTAGACTTCGGTTTCAGGCTTCCTTCTGCTTTCGATAACAGACCATTGAAATTTGAGGAATTTGAAAAGAAAATAAATCAGATAATATATGTAAGTGCAACCCCTGCAGGCTACGAAAAGGAGAGAGTGTCAAGGGTTGCCGAACAGATTATAAGACCTACGGGACTTCTTGACCCGATTGTTGAAGTGCGTCCGACCCAGGGACAGATTGATGATCTTATCGGAGAAATAAACGAGAGGATAGAAAAGAAGGAGAGAGTCCTTGTAACCACGCTTACAAAGGTTATGGCGGAAAACCTTACCGAATACCTTGAGGAGCACGACATAAAGTGCCGTTATATGCACTTCGGGGTTGATACAATCGAACGAATGGAAATAATAAGGGACTTGCGTCTTGGCGTCTTTGATGTTCTTATAGGTATAAATCTTTTGAGAGAGGGACTTGACCTTCCGGAAGTATCTCTTGTGGCGGTACTTGATGCAGACAAAGAGGGATTTTTAAGAAGCGAAACATCGCTTATCCAGACAATAGGAAGAGCTGCGAGAAATGCTGATGGAAAGGTAATAATGTATGCCGATACTGTTACTGATTCTATGCGTAAGGCAATAAACGAAACAGAACGAAGACGAAAGAAGCAATCGGATTTCAATAAAGAAAACGGTATAGTGCCAAAAACCATAAAAAAGGAAGTCCACGAGATAATAGAAATTGCGGCAAAAAGCACTTCCTCAAAAAAAGGAAGCAACAAGAAACTTACCAAAAAGGAAAAGGAAACAGAGATTGCAAAGCTCAGAACGGAAATGCTGGAATGTTCAAGACGGCTTGAATTTGAACGGGCGGCATATCTTCGTGACCTTATAATTAAAATTGAAAAAGAATAAGAAAAACGGACTGTTGTATAAAGCAGTCCGTTTCTTTTTTATTTTAGCTTAGTTTAAAACACAACAAATTATTATAAATCTGAGGTAATCGCAGTTGATTTATTCAGTTGTAGTTTCGTCTTCCAAAGGTTCTGATGATTCTTCACCATTTTCCGCTTCATCAAGGTTATTCTCGTCAAAAACATCATCAGGATAATCTTTCAAATCGGATTCATCTTCTGTACCGTCGATGATTTCCTCGGCTGTTTCCGTTTCACTATCGGAAATGTTTTCATCCTCTGTGTTTTCAACGGATGACTCACTATCATCAGAAATGATTTCGTCAAAGGGAGTTTGTTCGTCTGTACTTTCAATGGGGTCGGACTCGTCATTATCAAGTTCAAGTAGTTTTTGTTCTGACGGCGAAACGCCTGCTGCAAGAGCCGAGGGAGTTGTGATATATGTTCCGGGGTAGTACAGAGAAAGAATCTCAGTATAGCTGTGACCGTTCTTTGCAAGTGTCATTGCACCGAACTGACTCATTCCAACGCCGTGTCCCCAGCCTGTTCCGGTGATTGTATAGGAAACAGGATCATTTTCAGGATAAAGAAGTACGGGCGCTGTGCTGTCTGCACGAAGAACGCTTGCACCGTAAGGAACAGAGGAAGTACTGCAAACACCGTCTGCGGTCAGAACCGAAACAGAGGGGGCTTCTTCAAAATAATTGGGAGTGATACTGAAGCTTGCACTTCTGACAAACTTTGAGAGCATTCCTCTTACATTATCCGAATTTTTTGCACTTATTCTGTTTCCGAGAATATCGGTAACGGTGATTTTTTGCGCATATCCGGTGTCGCTATGCTCGACATTAATAGATGCAATAGCCTTTTTCAGTTTGCCGGCATAGGAGGATTTTGAATCTATGTATGAAAAGATTTCAGACGCAGTGTATGTGCCTGTCCAGGTGCCTCTCGGATATTCTTCCGGAGTTTCGTGTAGAGTCGGCACACCGCAAAGATACGGATGAAGTGACTGGTCACCGCCCCAGGCACCGGAGGAACTTTCTGTATGGTATCCTGCGCTTGATGTGTATACTGCCATAGCAACCTTTCCGTCATAGGCAAGAATCATATTTTTTGTATCATTCACCGCCGCTGTGGTAGTGGGATATTCGTTACTTCCGTTTCCACCGAAAACCTGACAGCAGGTGGTGGTACAAACGTCAACACCGTATTTGTTGTGCTTTCCGCCAAGGGAATAAAGAGCAAAGGTGCGGGCGGCTATCGCGGCACTTTTTAGTGCTTCGTCTGGCCAGGAGGGATAGACTTCTCTCGGAAGTACGCCTTTAATGTAGTTTTCAAAGGCAAGTATGTTTATAACACGCATAAGCCCGTCTTTGCAGAAGATTTTTATTACCTCGCAGTATTCTGCACCGTTATACTTGATAATTCCGTTAATACCAGTAAGATACATTGTCTGGGTATCAGAGGTGTAGAGCTGCTTGCCTGCGGAGGAATATATTACCGCCTTACCGCCTACGTTCTTTACCTTGATACTTGCGGACGATGTTTCAAAAATCTGTTCTGATTCGTATGTTTCCTCGTTGAAGCTTATAACATTAAAACCGTTTTTTGACGAGAGGGTTATTTCAGCGGGAGAGGTAGGACCAAATTCAAGTCCGACCTTGAGCTTCAAATCGTCTCTATATTCAAGTGCGCTAGCCGATACATTAAACGCTATAGTTAATAACGCAAATAGAAACGCGCAGAACAAAAGACGAATAGTCTTACTTGATTTCATATGTACCTCTTACCATAACATATGCAGTTTCAGATGTGCAGACAATGCCTCTGCCGTCTCCTCTGGGGATAAGACAGTATGCGTTTATCGGGATTTCAGCATTGTTGTAAAGCTCTGTTGCATCTGTAAGATTTGCAATTCCGTTTTCGGCGATGGGCGAAACAACAGTTGCCGAGGAGCCGGGGCGGAGAATAAATTCAAGAGAACTTACAGCGGAAAGGGTCTGCCCCTTTGTAAGAGTTATAACCTGATACTGAGAACTTGCACTGTCAACTGCAGTTTCCGGAGCTTTTTCAGGCTCATTTTCAGGAAGAGAAGAAATTTTACTGTCAATATAATCGGTTATCTGCTTAAAATAAACCTGGTCAAGATAGCTTTTTGAAATAAGCGGATCTTCGGTGCTATATTCTGCTGCAAGCACCACTCCGACAGCTGCGATTGCACAGGCTGCGGCGGATACAAGTGAGATAAATTTTATGCGTTTTGAAAGTTTCATATTTGTGTCCTTCCTTTTGGTTTATTTTCGGATAAATACCATAATAATAACAGTATAGCATAAAAAAAGTGAAATTGCAACACCTCTTTTTACAATATATGACATATTTTTCCTTTATCGCTATTGCATTTTTGGTACTTATGTGATATTATAATAAACATAATGTGGTATACTTAAACGCTTTGCGAGGGGAGGGAAACGAATTTGTCCGGGCAGAATAATAACGGAAGTGTTGATTACAAGACACTTTCCGACCCTGAACTTATAGGTTTTTGCGCAGAAAAAGACGAGGAAGCCTTTTGTGAGATTGTTAAAAGATATGAAAAATTCGTTTACTCCGCAGTATTTGCAGAGCTAAAGAACACCGATGATGCCTTTGATGTGTCGCAGGAGGTCTTTATAAGGCTGTACAATGCAGCAGGAGGCTTCAGGTGTGAGAGTACTCTTAAGACATGGCTTTACCGTATGTGCAAAAATTGTGCTTACGATTATATGAGAAAATATTATAAAAACAGGCCGTTGTCCCTGACGGTAAGGGATACAGAGGAGGATGTGACGGAGGATATTGATATTGTATCCGATGAAACTCCGGACGAGGAGATAATAAGGAAAGAGCGTATAAAAGCCGTAAGGGATGCTATACGAAGCCTTCCGGAGGAGCAGAGGGATGTTATAGTGCTTCGTGAGCTTGAGGATTTGCAGTATTCGGAAATAGCACTTATGCTTGGTATCAGCGAGGGAACTGTGAAGTCGAGAATAAGCAGGGGGCGCAAGGCTCTTAAAAAAGTTTTGGAAAATTATAAATTGTAGGGAACAAAAATGATATTTGTTTCGTCAAAGAGTATGTAACAAGGTAAAACAAAAGGAACAGGAGGTGTTGCGGTATGGAAAATAAAGATTTTATTGTGGAACAGATACTCTCAATTGAAGACTTTAATAATGTGGATTCAAATCTTTTAAAGATAATTTCGGAAAATGATGAATACCGCAAAATCTTCGAGGAATATAAGGAGCTCTCAACTCTTGTAGCGGAATGTGCTCTGGAGCCGGTGAAAGACGGTGTTACACTTTGCGATGCTGTTATGGCGAGAGTACAAAAGGGCGATATAGCACCGAGATATATAAACACAAACAAATTCAGATTTCCTGTTGCTACCGTTGCAAGTCTTATTGCAGTTGTTGCGGTGGTGCTTGTTTCAAGAATAGGACTTCCCTTTAACAAGGCAGACAATGCGATAGAGGATTCTGCCATTTTTGAAAGTCAGAATACCGGCGGGGTAAATTATGCAAATAACGCGAGCTTTAATGTTGCCGTAACAGATGATGGCAAGTCCGAGATTGCGATTCTTTCTGATTCATATGATTGTGAAGTAAATGACGAGGAAGCGCCTGAAACTGTCGCAAGCTATTTTAAGTCTGCATCGGAAAACGGTGCTGTATCAAAATCAGATGCAGGTTTGACAACGCAGAATGTCGCCGCTGAAACCGATGATTCTATAATGTATAAGCCTTACAATGCAAAAGATTATAGTGCATCGGCAGGTGGTGGTGTTGAAATTTTCAACGGCAAGAGTGGTCAAATTGCTGAAGAAGAAGTCGAAACGGAAAGCATTAAAGAAAGATTAGTGGCAGACAGTTCTGTTGGAGATGAAATTCTTGAAAGACTTGAATATGCAAAGCGTTCCGGCGTTCAGGAGGAAAGACTGATAGGCATTGAGCAGATTACGGAACTTGGCGAGCAAAATTTTATTGACTGGTTTGACAGCATAAAGGATAGAGCCGATTTTGCAGAAATTTACAGCTATTCCGCATTTTGCGAATTTTGCAGTAATAAGAACTAAAATCAGTATAGAAAAATAGCGTGTATCGTTTTTCGATACACGCTTAACTTTTTATTCTACGGATGTAATCTCCGGTTTAAAGGAATCAAAGACAATGTCGGCATTTATTTCCTTGCCCCTATATTCAAGTGAATATGGGATGTAACTTTCATCTGAGAAATAAATGGTAATTTCCGCATCCGAGTACGGAAGTGTCACACAGTAGCCGGATGTTTCGTCAGGTAGACTGTATTCGGTAATACTTTCCGGATGAATTTTGCCAAGAGCGGATGTAAAGTCGTCTGCAAAAAGAACAGCTACGGAATTCACCCTTGAAAGAGCTTTTGCCGGAAGCTCTATGTCAATACCGGAAAAGTGAACTGCAACACTTGAAGGAAGTCCTTTTACATCATATTCAATGCTCATTCCGGAGTAAGGTTCGGGGGAAAGAATGTCAAGCCGTGTTATTGTGCCGTCTCTTATGATTTTTGCTTTTCCGTTGTATTCCGCATCAGTTCCCGGAACGAAAAAACTTATTTCACTCTCATAATTCCCCCGTAGAATGTCCGAAAGTCCCGATACCGCCTGTTGCTTTTTTGAGCCCTTACAGGAGTACAATGAAAATGCTGAAATAACAGTAATTAAAACTATTGCAAAAAGTTTTGAGAGGTGTGTTTTTCTAACCATATACGGCTCCCTTCAATCTGTAAGTTTGAATTTGGAAGCCATATTAATTACAACAGTTCTGAAAGTACCCTCGAAGCTTTTTCCGGAATATCTGAGGGCATAACACCGTATTCCGAATATTCTTCTGAAAGCTTTCTGCCTGCCACTCCGTGAAGATATGCCCCGACAACCGCACTTTCATATATGGATGCACCCTGAGCTGTAAACGACGCAATCATACCGGAAAGAACATCTCCGCTACCGCCCTTTGAAAGAGCACTGCAGGATATGGGATTTATGCAGACCTTTCCATTGTCGCATATAACCGTTCCTGCACCCTTAAGGAGCAAACAACAGCGGTACTTTTCCGAAAACTCAACTGCAGTTCCGATGCGGTTTTTTGAAATATCCGAAACACTTTTTCCGGAAATGCGTGAAAATTCCAGCGGATGAGGCGTGAGTAAAATTCCATTTTTGGCTTCCGATATTACATTTATATTATCGGAAATCACATTTATTCCATCCGCATCAAGAATTATCGGGCAGTAACATTCCTTTATCATTCTGATAACTCTTTTTTGTGTCCTCTCATCAGTGCCGATACCGCATCCGATAAGCACTGCACTGCATTTTTTTGAATACTCTATAAGAGTGTCAGTATCGTCATCCGAATCTGAAACCGGCATAAAGACTGGCTCTGAAAGACGGTGTTTTATAACATCTGTAACATAGGAGTCAGAGGCAAAAACCACAAGTCCAACACCTGTCCTTAACGCACCGGAAAGCGCAAGGTGAGCAGCGCCGGTCATATTTTCGTTTCCTGCAAATACAAGAAGTTTTCCGTATGAGCCTTTGTTTGAGTCGGCGTATCGTTTTGGAATATATTCCCTTACAAGAATGTCATCTGTAACTTCATATTGTGAATCAAATGAATCGAAAACACTTTCAGGAATACCAATGTCGGCAACAACTATTTTTCCGCAGAAAGGATATGCAGGATATGACATCATACCGATTTTCGGCTTTGCGAAGGTTACTGTCACATCAGCTCTAAATGTGCTTTCACAGGCCCTTCCGCAAAGTGCATCAATTCCGCTTGGAACATCCGCTGAAAGCCTGAAGATGTCTTTGGCGTTTGAAAGCTCTAAAAGTTTTGCCGCAGAAGAACTTTTATCAAGCTCTCCCGAAAAACCGGTACCGAAAACCGCATCAATTATAATATCAGCTTTGTTTATTGCTTCTTCTGCTTGATTAAAACTTTCCTGACAGTGTATTATCTTTATTGGCGATGCAGAATTTATAGCAGATTTACACATACTGTAAAAGTGTTGTGCATCGGAAGTTGCGGGTTTTCCGAAAACAGAGATGCACACTACCTTTTCAAAGCTGTCTGCCAGCTTTTTTGCCAGTGCCCAGCCGTCGCCGCCGTTATTTCCCTTTCCGCAGAGAATAACAAACTGCTTGTTCTTGAAAAGATGTTCTGAAAGGGCATTGTAAAGAGCATCTGCGGCTCTATCCATAAGCGTTATTCCGGAGATACCGAGTTTTTCTATTGCAAATTTATCCGCCATTCGCATATTTTCAGGGGTATAGGCTTTCATAAACACCTTCCTTTCAAAAGAAGAACATTTTTGCGCCAGTTGATTTTGCTGACATTTGTTTTCGGGTAAAAATCCTTAAAAAGGGGACAGAACAAAAGATAGCGTGCAGTAAACCTTGAGCTTGTTTTTGTATATTATAATGTTGAACGGAATTATTGCTGTGATGCTTTTTTAGAAGCAGATTCCGTTTCGTAGAATACAAATTTTTTATTACTGTATAAAACCTGTATGCTCTGGTAAAAATACAATCGGGAATTCCAAAACATACTTCATACACCAGGGGTGTATGCAAAAGCGGAGAGTGAATAAATTGACAGTACGAAGAGGAGATATTTACTACGCGGACTTAAGTCCCGTTGTAGGTTCCGAGCAAGGAGGCGTACGTCCCGTGCTTATAGTACAAAACGACGTGGGAAACAGATACAGTCCCATGGTGATTGCCGCAGCCATCACCAGCCGTACCGATAAAAGCAAGCTTCCGACACATATAGAGGTTTTTGCCGATAAGTACGGTCTTGCAAGAGACTCGGTTATATTACTTGAGCAGATACGTACAATTGACAAAAAACGGCTTAAGGAGAAAATGGGGCATCTTGATGACGATGTGATGAACAGGGTCAATGATGCCATAACCGTCAGCTTCGGACTTGGCGAGGAGCCGGGAGCTTTTATAGGATAATTACCTGTGAAAAGTTCCCTTTGTAAATATTTTAATTTTAAGCGGAGAACCGTATTTTCGGTTTTCCGTTTATTTCTTTAAAATAAGAGCGACTGCGTGGGCGGAAATACCCTCGCATCTGCCGGTAAAGCCAAGCTGTTCTTCGGTTGTTGCTTTTATATTTATGCAGTCAAAATCGCATCCGAGAGTGGTTGCAATATTCTTTCTCATTTCCGGGATATAGGGAGCGAGCTTCGGCTTCTGTGCGATAACAGTAATGTCGCAGTTACCCACCGAATAGCCCTTTTCACACATAAGATTTTTTACATTTTCAAGAAGTACAAGGCTTGATATGCCCTTGTATTTTTCATCTGTATCAGGGAAATGCCGTCCTATATCACCAAGGGACATAGCACCAATGAGAGCATCGCAAAGAGCGTGAAGAAGTACATCAGCATCGGAGTGTCCGAGAAGCCCCAGCGTATGAGGAATCTTTACACCTCCGAGAAAAAGGTCTCTGCCTTCACAGAGCTTGTGTACATCGTAGCCGTGACCTATTCTGAACATATATTTTTCTCCTTTCTGCTTTCGATTATCGCTTTCATAAGGTGAATGTCACCGGGGTATGTCAGCTTTATATTGTCTCGGGTAGTTTCCGTAAGTCTTATCTTAAAGCCTGCATTTTCAACAAGCGAGCTGTCATCTGTTGCCTGGACCCCGTCTTTTTCAGCAACTGCAAGGCTTGTACTGTATATGTCGTATGAGAAAATCTGCGGTGTCTGTATAAGGTAAAGTCCGGCACGGTCCACACTTTCCGTTACAAAAGAGGATTTATTTGCACGCTTTACCGTGTCAGGACAAAGAGATGCACATACTGCTGTTCCGTAGTTTTTTGCATCCTTTATTGCATTTTCCACCACCTGCTTTGTGATAAGCGGTCTTGCAGCATCGTGTATTGCAACAAATTCGGTTATAATATCCCTAAAGGCAAATCTGAATGCCTTCGCAACAGATTCCTGGCGGGTACTGCCTCCGGAGATAATACCTGCAACCTTGGAAAAGCCTCTTTTTGAAACAATCTCTCTGTATTTTGGTATATCTTCTTCTCTTGTGCTTATAACTATTCTTGTAACTGCATCAGTTACTTCAAATATTTCAAGGGAATATTCAATTGCAGTTTTTCCGGAAATATCCATTAAAGGCTTTGAAATGCCACCGAGTCTTGTGCCGCTACCAGCCGCAGCAAGTATTACCGTTACCGACCCTTTTTTATCCTTCGGAGGAGTTTTGACCTTTTTGCCGAAAAGCTTCATATAACACCGCTTCCTTGTATAATTTCAATATATACAGTTATTTTAACAGATTTTGTGCGGGATATAATAGCGGTTTGGGTGAATGAATTGTTAATTGAAACATTCGGCAATGGATATTTGAACAGAAAAGGGCTTAATTTCCCTAAAAGACATAAAAAATTCAGAAAAGTTCTTAAAATAATGCTTGCTTTTTTGTATTTGTATATATTATAATGTAGATTGCGATGATTTTGCAAGGTGAAATTGCTTTTACAAAGGAGAGGGAGCAGAGTATGAGTTTCGATTTTGAACAGATAACTTCAAGAAAAAATCCGAAAATAATAAAGGCCTGTGCCCTTGAGGATAAAAAACACCGTGACAGAGAGGGGCTGTTTGCCTTTGAAGGCGAAAAACTTCTCTTTGAGGCAATTTCAGAAAATGTTGATATAACTCAGGTGTACTTCACCGAAAAAGCGAGAAACGGCTGTGCTGAACTTTTACAAAAGGCATATGATGGCGGTGCAAAGCTTTTTGAGGTGACAAACGAGGTTTACTCAAAGCTGACATATGAAAAGGCATCTCAGGAAATATTTGCTGTTGCAAGGAAAAGGGAAATTCCTGTTTTTTCAAAGGAGTCCGATTTCTCACAGGGCTATATAGTTCTTGAAAGTGTGCGGGACCCGTCAAATGTGGGAGCGATACTGCGAAGCTGTGTGGCTCTGGGAAACAGAAATATACTCCTGACTGCCGACTGTGCAGATATTTACAGCTATAAGACCCTGCGTTCGGCAATGGGAGCTGTATTCAAGGCTAATATTTACTTGACGGATGACATTGAAAAGAGCATTGATAATTTGAAAAAATGCGGCAAAGTTTTCGCAGCGGCATTGACCGATAAGGCAACGAGTATAGCGGAAACGGATTTTTCCACAGGCGACAGCATAATAATCGGTAATGAGGGACACGGAGTTTCCGGCAAAGTACTTGAAAACTGCGACAGTACAGTTATAATCCCTATGCAGTACGGCTCGGAATCTCTCAATGCCTCTGTTGCAGCGGCAATACTCATATGGGAAAAGGCGAGAAAAACAAGCAGACTGTACTGAAATAACCGTCGCATAAAATAAATACTGCAACGCCGGAATATATCCGGCAGATTGGAGTCAGTTTATGGAAGAAAAGATACTGTCAATATGGCTGTCAGAGATTCTTGGGCCGGGAAGTAGTTTTGGGAAAATACTTCTTGAGAAGTATGGAAGTTTTGAAGAAATATACAGACTTTCCGAAAAGGATTACATTGAGGCAGGAATGAAGCCAGAGTCTCCTGTACTTGGAAAGCTTACAGACAAAAACACGGCAGAGGCTGAAAAAAGCTATGCCTTTTGTGAATATAACTATTTCAATGTAATAGAATATACCTCGGCGCTTTATCCTGAAAGGCTGAAGGCAATAAAGAATCCTCCGCCGGTGCTTTATGCAAGAGGCAGGATGATAAACTTTGATGATAATGTTTGTATCGGCGTTGTGGGTACAAGAAGCTATACCGATGCAGGTTGGAATTCAACATACAAAATTGCAGGCGGTCTTTCTGCGGGCGGTGCGATTGTCGTTACGGGACTTGCAAGCGGTATTGATACGGCGGCAACAAAGGCGGCACTTGCGTCTTCGGGCTTTGCTGTCGGAATAATCGGAAGCGGTCTTGAAAAGATATATCCGGCAGAAAACAGAGAGCTGTTTGAGGAAATGTATGTAAAGGGTCTTGTTATTTCCGAGCGAGTTCCGTTTACGGATATAACAGGTAAATATTTTCCTATCAGAAACAGAATAATCAGTGGACTTTGCAACGGAGTACTTGTTGGTGAGGGCAATACAAGAAGCGGTGCTATGATAACCGCCTCACATGCAAGCGAGCAGGGACGAAGGGTGTTTGCAATTCCCGGAGATATTTCCGGACAGGAAAGCACAGGAGTGAATAAGCTGATACGAGAAGGTGCAACTCCGGTATTTGAAGCCCGGGATGTTCTTGAGCAGTTTGTTTACCTTTATCCACACAGACTCAGTAATTCAAAAATTCCGGAAAATGAAAGTATTGTTGTGCCGGAGGAGAGGTCAACCAAAAAGGTACGTACTCTGAAATGGCAAAAGAATACTCCGGCAAAGAAAGACGACAAAAGGGCAAGCGTAAAAAAGACCGGTGAGAAAAAGGCATCCGCGGATAAGGCTTCCGGAAAGCAGAGAAAAGAGCTTGTATTTGAAAAGGTATTTGAATCGGATATGGACAAGCTTGGACACCGACCTGAAAAACCGGCAACTGGTTTTGACATTGAGTCGCTGGGCGAACTTGAAAAGAAAGTATATCTTTATATTGCGGAAAGTGATTTTCGTATGACGGATTCAATTGCCGCAGAGCTTTCATCAAATGTACTTGACGTGACGGTTGCACTTACAACCCTTGAGCTTGCAGGGCTGGTGGAAACAGAAGGACCTAAAGTACGAAAGGTGAGATAAAATCACAAAAGACGGCAAAGAAGTATCTTTCCGGTATTTAAAAGCAAAAAGATTGGAGTTTTATATGGCACATCTTGTAATAGTTGAGTCACCCTCAAAGGGAGGAACAATAAAGAGCTACCTTGGAAAAGGCTATAAGGTTGTAGCGTCAATAGGACATATAAGAGACCTCCCCAAGAGTACACTTGGCGTTGATATAGAAGACAACTTCCGCCCGAACTATATAAATATAAGAGGCAAGGGCCCGCTTATAACAGAGCTTAAAAAGGAAGCAAAAAATGCAGATACAGTATATCTTGCAACTGACCC
>JAFWWX010000362.1 GCA_017517985.1 Clostridia bacterium
ATAATTGGATATCTGTTCATATGGGCCACCCAAAATATTATTTTGACTATCCAACAAGTATTCTCCTTGGTTGGTTCCTGCAACAATAAAGGCACCTATCTGAAATGTTGTGTTGATGTTATCAGCGGATAATGTGTCTGCCGATACCGACATAGTAAGGAACTGAACCACCGTTAAAATAATTAATAGTATTTTTTTCATTATATGCACCTCTTTTCGTAATTTAATGTATTGTAAATGTTAATATAACACAGACCAATATGCCGATGGACATTACAACACGTCCAACCTTTTGACCAAACAAATACCAATCGCTCGGCTCGCCGCCGTCAACCTCAAGTCTGTGTTCCAAAATCCAGAACAGCATCGGGAATTTAATATCCAGGAATAATATGAGTGCGAAAAGAGCTATTAAAATTAGCATCCCCGGATTTCCGCGTGTGTCATAATCTTCGTTGACAGACCAATTATATAGCCTTGAATAACTTGGAAATAGTTCGTCTTCTGTCGGTACTTCATTTCCAACTCGAACACTAACTATACCAGAAGAATCCAGTTCATCATCTATCACAAACCAGTTATTTTCTGCTCCAAGTGCTTTCCCTTTGCATACTACTGTTCCTTTCTCCAAAACTTCAACATTTCTGTACGGATCATCATTGTCATATTTTACCTGATAATGATTTGTCTTATCATTCACCGAAAAGTCAATATCAGTTCCGTGATCGGCAGGTTTAATATTCATTTTGTATTCTGCATAAATATCGGAGCCTACAAAGCTGCCGTCATCCTGCTTATACAGAAAAGCATCTCCGTGCCACAGTCCCGGAAGAAACATCGCTCTCAGATAAAGAGCAAGAAGAACAACCGATAAAACAATTCCGGCTATTATACAAGGCTTTTTATGTTTGCTTATAAATCCAACCACAGAAGCGCCTCCTTACTGACCTAACAGGATTATTTCATAGTCCTTTTCAGGTTTTTCAACACGACCTATATAACCGTTTCCGTAAGCCTTTGGCTCCGGTCTGTCCTGCGGAATAATTGTTATGTAGTTTTTCTTTGACTGACCGAAATCGAATTCCCATTTTTCGCCTCTGTAAACTCCACTATGGAATTCTAAATCTCTTGCATATACAACCGCTAATACAGTAATCAATGCAACTATTGTAAGTATTATCGCAATGAGTTTCTTCATTGTTCCGACCTCCTTATTCTGCAAGTTGGAATGTACTTGCTATATTCGCAAGCTCCGTTTTTAAATCGTCCTTTGTATTCTTTGGATATTCCCAAGAAACAATATAAACTGTTTTGTCTGACACATGAAGATTAAACCACAATGTATCTCCGTCAAGTTCTTGTCCGCAAAGAGAGTATCCCAACAAGTCCTCGAAAATATAATCTTTATAGTCTGTTAAGAACTTACTTCTTGCGGATATTTCATCGGAGTTTTTGTATGTTGTTACTTTAATTTCAACATCATCTTTTTTCGTGTAATCCCATTTTTCTTCTAAAGCACCGTCATCATAGTCCTTTTCATAACGATAGTTTTTAGAGGGAACTGTAAGAGTATAACCCTCGCCTTGATGCGTTTCATCTTTACCTCCAATAGTGGTATATACTTTATCATTCTTGGCTTCGGGAAGGTATAAGTTCTTTTTATTATCCTTGCATCCGGTAAGCATAAGCAGAGTTATCATTAGCAAGATTAAAGTTACTTTCTTCATTGATTCTCCTCCTTACGATATAGCTTGATAGCCTATGTTATAATCTGTCCATGTTCCATTTTGCGGCCAGGATGCAGTGCAATCTCCAAAGTAGTATGCACCTGTTCCGCTGCGCCATTTTTCTGCATCGAATTTTATTACTTGAAGTCCGTTATACTGCTCCTCAGCTTTCATACTGTCGGTAATCGAAAAGAGAATTCCATCTTCAAAATAATATGGCTTATCTCCCTTTAGATATCCTTGTTCTATAAGTTCTTCATGCGAAAGCTGTAAACATTGTTTATCGTGTGCTTTTGCAAAAATATAGCTGATTGCTGACTTTTCGCCCTCTGTCAGTTCTCCGGGTGCTTTGTTTAAATCAATACTGATATATTTAATATCTCCATTAAGGCCGGCATCTGTTTCCCATAAATCCTCAAGCACTTTTAGGTAAAGTCCACTTAAGTCATAAAGTGAACCACCGGGATTTCTTTCGGTCCCGATAGAATGACCGTTGATAGTTTTACAAAGAGATGTAATATCAATGGGAACATCTGCCTCATGACGTATATTAATAAACTCACCATTACAATAAACATCTATAGGCATACCATCTTCTAAATCTTTAAGTTCGGCCTTTTTGCCATCTATTAAAATATCAACCTTGTTCGCATCAAGAGCATATATAAAACTATTTTCTGCTCCTGCAAGAATAAGATTTCCGTTTTCGGCACCGTCAACAATTTTAAGTGTTTTATGTTCGTAGTTTTCATCAAGATATGACACCTGATTTTCTGTTGGTCCGTTTACACCCGGGTTCACACTATTGCATCCAGATAGAACTGTGATACAAATAACCATGCATAAAATTAAATATCTTTTCATATTGCACCACCAAACTTCTTTTCTTTTAATCAAACATTGCTCCATCTACAACGGGAGCAAAAGCTTCTTTTGCATCCCCTGAATATTTATATTTCGGTATTTTTGATGACTTACTTTCTATAAATTTATAACCATCACCTTCTAATATTTCAAAAGTATATGTATTTTTCCCATCGTCTGTTTTGCAGATAAGCTCGTTATCCTCGATATCATATGTTCCTTGAGCGATATAGCTTGAAAACATAGACCAAAAGAACTGAAACTTTCTATTTTCTTTGTCAAGGGAAAGATAAGGTTTTGACATTTGTTCTACAGATTCTTCATAGGTGTAAATACGACTTTTATCAGCCGCTCTTACAAGTATCCTTTCAATTTCTTCCATATCTTTGTCGCTTATTTTAGCTTGCTTGTTTCCTCTTTTTATCTCACGGCAACTGATAAGAATATCGTGTGTGTAATTGTCATAGGTAATTGCATAGTCTGCAATACCATCGCAAGACTCGTTTATGTATTTAGAGTTTTTAAGTAAATTAACAACAAAGTCAACATCATCTTTTTCGGAAATTTGGAATGTATTATCGGCTCCGAAAGACTTGACATCTAAAATCACATTTGTTGGTTTTTCATATTTCATAAACCAATTGCCCATTTTAACGCCAATATTGCTTTTATATGACTCATCAGGTGAAACACCGACATATCTCACTACTTTATATCCAAGTCCCCAATATGTAACCTTGCTGCCATCGTGACTTACGATCTTTATACAACACTCAGGCTCATGACCTGTTGATACATTTGCTGTGTCAATATATTTAGTAATTACACTCGCAATAATAAGAATCAGCAAAACAGAAATTGTAATTATAAGACCTTTTTTCTTCACTTAGGATACCTCCCAAACTATCTGACAGGTGTATATCCCGTCTTTTTAACTAACTCTTGTCCTTGATTTGAAAGAACCCAATCTAAAAGTTTTTTTGTGTTTTCATCAGCATTAGTTCTTGTTACTGCAAAGAATTCTGATGCAATAGGATAAGTTCCGTTTTCAATATTATTAAGATTTGGTTCAATTCCTTCAATATTCAAAAGTTTAATTTGATTATTATTTACCATTTCTTGAGAATAGTATCTGAATGAATATCCTATAGCATTTTTATAGTTTTTATAATCGGCAGTTTTGCTTATAATTCCGCCCATACCGCCAATTACATTTTCTTCAATAGGATTTATAAGTTCTTTGTTGCCCATAAGCTTAATAAGAGCCGTTTGGCTGCCACTGCCTTCATCTCTTTGGAATGCTCTGATTTCTCCAAAGTCGGCTACATTAAGTTCGTCCCATTCCGTAATCTTTCCTGAATATATATCTTGTATCTGCTTTATTGTAATGTTCTCCAAAGGGTTTTTGCTGTTTACAAAAAACACAAATGCTTCTTTACCAATCGGAGTATAAACAAGCTCCACACCATTTTCTTTTGCAAACGCTTCTTGCTCTTTTGAAGGACCGCCAACAAAGATGATATCAGCATCGCCTGTAACAATGTTATAGTAAGCATCAGTTGTTGTTGAGCATTTTAATATTTCACTTCCTTTGGAGGCTTCCTCTAACATTTCTTTTAGATATACTGCTTTTGCAAAAGCCGAATACATGGGATAAAGAGCTGTAGCACCATCCATTTTAGGTATGTTTTCACTTATTTTCAAAGTTGATTCTTCCGATAATTCTGCAACCTTTGTTTCCTCATAATAAGGTCGGTACTGTGTCAGCAGATTATCATTATCTCTTAATGTAGGGATACTATCTACATAGCCTTGATAAAGGTTAAATCCTACTGCAATTAACAGGCAGAGAATAATAGCAGAAACCAGTGGTATATAAACCTTTTTTCGTCTGCCAAATTGCCATACAAATCCTAAAATTAACACGCTAAACAGAAACGCAGCAATGACAAGAAGCGTATTATAAAAGTTTGCATTTACATTTGAAAATGATAAAGCTATCATTCCTATAAAAGTTGATACTACAGCAAGAAATATGTAGCCTATAGTGAACAAGACCTTACCGGTAGTTTTCGCCTTCTTTATGCTTATAAGTATTATACCCACTATAAGCGCAATCAAAGGAATCAATGTAATATAACTTCTAAACATAACAGCATCTCCTAACCTTTTATCTTTTTAATCAAAAGTGATATAAATCCAACAATTAACGAACCTCCTGTAAATATGGTTGACATCCAAGCCAAAAGCATTACGGTTCCGTCAACTCCGTGATTAACAAGGTTTTTGGTCCAAATCCATACAACAATTGATAGTAAAGCAAAAACGCAAGATAAAATATATCCCTTTTTCCATTTAATAAACAACAACCTGATAAGCATACCAATTAACAACGGCAAAATCCAAACTGTAAAGTTGGTTTGAATGATGTTATTTTCACTTGCAATGTAATCGCTTAAACTCTTAACTTCACCATCATATAAGGTTTGACATAGTTCCCATCTATAAGTTTCTATCCAAACTCTTTTGCCGACAAAATATAGTGTTTGTTGTTTGTCTTTTTCTTTTATGTCGAATTGGATAGAAATGTAGCGACCTTCATAATCAACTTCTTTGGAATCGTCTATAATTTCAATGTTGCTTAAATCAGAATTGTGTTCCGTTATGTATTTCTGCAACAGTTCATTCTTATATTTGTTGAATATCCAAGTATCAAATCCACCACCACACGCACCAGCATCATAACTTACCGGTGCAAAGTGAATGCACAAGGAGCAGGCAATGGCAAGTAATACAACACAGATTGTAATAATCAAAACAATTTTTTTCATTAGGTTTCCTCCTCGTTTTCTGCGATTTGCTTCTTTGCGTGTAGGTAACTACATAAGCAGATACATGAAATTACTACGATGTGAACTGCTATATTAGGTAATGTAAAGTTATATGTATTCGACACCTCACCAAATTCGAGAAAAAATCTGCATATCATTCCGGCTATTATGTGAGCCACATTGCTCAGCAACACAACACTTATCTTTTTCTTCTCAAATAAGCAACCTGAAAACAATCCTACTTCTGCATAAGCAAGTAAACAAATGAAAAGATTTATTGTACTGATTTGTTTTTGAGTATCGCTTAAAATTTTCGTGAAGTTGACGAGAGGAAAGCAGAAGCAACCAAAAAATATGGCAATTACCCAAAATAGCGTTAGTCCAGTTTTTTTATATGATTGTAAAATAGTATGAAGTTTGTTATATTTCATCAGCAATACCTCCGTTATTTATTAGACGCATTTCATAAGGTAAAAGTTTCCTCATATATAATACAAATTTACCGCCCAAAAAGTTGCAATTATTTACTGGTTTTCTCTTGTCTTATTATAAGTGTTGAAACATATCCAAGGAAGCGAGGAGTACGGTTTGCTATGTCCTCCTGAGTAATTCCTTTACACATATCAATTTCTTCATGAATTTTATGAATAATTGCTTGTTCTTCATCTATAGTTTTCCTATTCACAGAAGATGAAATAGTAAACCCGTCGTTTGTGTTATCAACAAGAATAGTAAACTCTGCAACATCACCATCTGAGAGGGCATAATCAAATTTATATAATTCGAGCGATATCCCAAGCTTTTCTAATGGGTAAGCTCTTGCTTCTTCTATGCGTTTAGCAATTATTTCATGCTGCTCCAATAGCTCCTTGCGGCTTGGCATTTTATCTCCAGAAAGGCGTTTTGGTTCATGGGCACTGAGCAGCTCCGGATGCTGATTCATAATGTAATTTATCTTATAGCCTTCAGCAACAGATGTAGTTAGTTTCTCTTTTCTTAACCCATATTTATTCTTAATGTATTCAAGCACTTCAGTATTGGTCTTATAGCACGGTTTTAAGGTTTTGGCGTATTCTTCACAAGCCACCTCAAAGTCGTTTTTCTTCTTTTTGCTACTCTCTATAATTGCAACAGAAGTAGCGGTATTTCTGTATTTTAATTTATAATAAATCTGTTTTAGCTTGTTCATGCTTATCTCCTTTGATTTACAGTAGTTTATGTATTAATTTTATAATAAAAAAACGCACTCAAGCTCGCACATTTTGATGTGCGTCTATGAGCGCGCTAATACATAGGCCTAATTTCTTTTTGGGAAACGGCAAATTTACAATCCATAGAGGGATAATAAATCACACGCCCAAAGATAAATTTCTTTGT
This sequence comes from Clostridia bacterium, assembly GCA_017517985.1. The sequence goes on from JAFWWX010000362.1 coordinate 6,800, forward strand.
ATAATTTTATCATAAATATGTTGTTTAGTCAATGTTTTGCTCGATCTTTCAGCAATTTGACAAGATTTTTTTCTCACGGTAATAGGTTGATAATTTCTTTTTTCTTTCTCACGGCATAATCATATGCAACAGCAGTTCCGCTTTTAGGTTGGTAGTCAAACAAATCCCGTCTGCTGTTTTTACGTCTTGGTGGAAGATAGTATTCATCGTAATAAACCACACAGAATTTGCTATGGTTAATCATTTCCTGATTCCGTTCCACATAGGAGGCTCTGCCTGCGTTTTCCATATATTCGGGAAAGTAGGTACCTTCATAATGTTTAAGCAGGCTATCTTCATACCAATCAGGAATATGTTGAAATGCCGACCTCACATAAATCCTTTTTATGTGAGGATATTTCTCTTTTAGTTCGGTTGCTGTTTTTAGGCATAGACTATCAAACTCGCTTTTGCTCCCGAAGAGGAAGGTGTCTATTTTTTTATTTACAATTAAATTTTCAATAATTTCATATAGCTTATTTTTCAATTCTTCTGTTTCATCAATCTTTCTGTGACCGAAGAAACAACAAGTTTTTTCTTTATCTATATCGGGCATATCTTGCATCAAACCCCTTTTCATACATAATCGGCATTATGTGGGTAACGAAGATGGCTGAAATAGAAAAATCACCCTTTTAGGTGATTGCAGTTACCACAAATTTAAAAGAGCCTCAGACCAATGAGTCTTAATTTTTTCATTGGTCTATTTGCTATGTGCAAATTTTATAAATTCATTCTATTTATCTCTGAAACATTGACCTTTTCGCATTTTCGTGGTATAATTTATGTAAATATTTTAATTGCTTTGCCACATAATGCCGATTATGTGGCTTTTTAATTTTGCATCCGTACAAGTCCCATTCTTTGCATTTGCCTGCGGTGAGTGGAGCCATCTTCTATTGTATAGATTCTGGTAGTGTTTACATTGCTGTGGCCAAGAATGTCGGCCAGGCGAACGATATCTTTTTGCAGTGAGTAGTAGGTTCGTGCGAACAAATGGCGGAGGTTATGTGGGAACACTTTTTCTTTTGATACGCCTGCACACTCACACAATTGTTTCATCGATTTCCATATCGAGTGTCTATCTACTGGCTGACCTTTTCTCGTTACGAATACACTTCCCGAGGTGATATGCTTTTCCTTTATATATTTTTTAAGCAGTTGGCATAATTCTCTTGGCAGAATTATCATTCTGATTTTGCCTTTCAATTTCACTTGTGCGTGACCACAATTCACGGCATCAGTTGTGATGTAGGACAGTTCGCTTACACGTATGCCTGTGGCACATATCGTCTGCATAATGAGGTACAGTCTTTCGTTCTTTTTACTCTTTGCAGCTTTCAGCAATCTTTCATATTCTGCCTTGGTAAGTTCCTTTTCGCTTTGGCAGAAGATTTGCCGTTGCACTTTTAAATTCTTAACCTTGAGGTCGTATCTCTCAATGTAATTAAAGTATCCGTTGAGAGAGGACAGAACTGAGTTCACACTCGCCGGGGCATACTGTTGTGTTAACATATTTTTATATTCCAGCACAAGTGTTTTTGTAACTTCATTGCCCTCTGTCCAATTTACAAATGCGGTGATGTCACGAATATATTTTTCTATTGTGACTGAGCATTTTTCTTCCTCGATTAAATAATTTTTGTAATCTTCAATAGTGCGTTTAGTAATTTCATTCATATTTCAACAACTCCTCGTATAATAAATGTAGTAGTTTTTAGAGTTCCTCTCCAAGAACTATGGTATAATTGTTTAGATGCTGTGGATTGGTTAACAACTCCTACCACTCGATGGTTTTGAGAAGGCTCCAA
>JAFWWX010000363.1 GCA_017517985.1 Clostridia bacterium
AATTGACCTGTCAGATAATCTTTCAGGTCTTCGATTTCAGGTTCGGTCAGAGGTTTTGTCATTTTAATAACTGCAACGCCCATCATTACATCACGAACTCTTTCGACATCCGGTCTTATACTGTACACCTTGTTTCTGCTTATATTGTCCTTGCTATAGTATTCTGCAAGACCTCTTTCTCCGTCTTCACGATTAAACTCTCTTACCCTTTCTCGGATATCACGCATGTATGGCTCTCCGTCAATTTCCTCTTCTTCAAAGTCCTCATCGTATCTTGTAACCTTGAGAGGGACATATACCTTCATCTCATAGATTGCATCCCTTTTCATATTCTGTTCGAGAATATAGTTTACAGGCATTTCAATCTTCGGTGCATAGCTCATGTACCTTGCGTAGTCATAACCGCTTGTATCAACCATAACGCCATCACCTTTTGGTCCGATTACAAGGATTCCGTGTACGCCGTCAGTTACCGGTTCATAGGTTTTTTCGTTATACTGTTTGAGAATCTCTGAGTCATCACCTCTGCAGATTTCATCAAATTGTTCTTCGTTTGCATGCACAATTTCATCTACATAGAATGTTGTTACTGCACCTGTCGTGCCATTTCGAGTGAACATTCCATTCAACACAATCGGAGTTCTTTCAGGGAATAGTTCTGCCTCTCTCTTAATGAGTTCCTCATTATCCTGAATCTCATATTCATAATGAAGTACAAGATCCTGTTCCGAGAATACCAATGTTCCGTTTTCTTTTGTGCTTACCGGAGCGTTTACATATCCGTAGATGTTTTCACCGTCAATTATCTTTCCATCTGAGTCTACAGAAAAGAAACGACTACCATCATCCATCTTATATACAAATGCTACATCTAAACCTTTTTTATATATGGCATCGTATGTTTCTCCGGTCTTATTGTTATCAAAGCTCTTGGCTTCAATTTCTACGCCGAATTTCTCTCTGTAAAAACTCTCGATGGTTTTTAAATGAATTCTGTTACCCATTACACATTACCTCCATGTTCTTTTTTCGTTTTGGCCTGGTAGCCATTTCTTCCTGAAGCTTTCTTAGTATCATTCTTCCATCAACCTTTGAAAGCATTCCGCACCATTCTGACTTCAAGAACTGCTTGGCACTGTTTGCATGTGCGTTACCTTTTCGTATATCTTTTACTGCTAATTCAATGATTGCATTAGCTAAATCTTCGAATCCTCTATCCACTTGTAATTCCTCCTTCGCTTATTCAGAAGATACCGAAAGCGGCAACCTCCCGAATCCATAAAATTTGCTTGTCCAATAGTCTGTGTCGATTGATGCGTATTTGATTGGATCACCGCAATGGAGCATCAATCCATCGCCCACATAAATTCCGATATGTGTCACAGGCTCACTTGATACATAAGTTCTTGTAAAGAAAACCAAATCACCGGGCTTTGCTTCTGACCTTGAAATCGGTGCACATTGATTGTAAATTCCTTGTGCAGTTGTTCTCGGCAAATTATACACACCTGAATGCGTATATGCCCAGCATACAAAGCCGGAACAGTCAAAGGATGTTGACGGTGAAGAACCTCCCCACACATAAGGAAATCCTATGTACTTTTCTGCTTCTTGCATAAGCTGTGCAAAGGTTGCATCCGAATATGCTTCAGGTTTCGGTCCTGAATAGACCACTCCGTCATCTCCTGCTCTTGCCATTCCATATCGTAGTACTGACACAAGTTCATCAACCTGACTTTGTGTGATATGGTCAGTCATCTTTCCTGTATGAGTCGCAAGTCTTTGCAGTGCAGTATTTAACGGGCATTGACTTAAGACTTCATTTCCCTCGTCATCGGTCGAACGATTTATAAAGCATTCTACAAATCCATCATAGAATGCTGCTGACTTTATTTTCTCTTCCCCGAAATACAAGGTATAAAAAACTGCGTGTATCTGGTCTCTGTCAAGCGCCGGATACTTGTCATCAATCTCTTCATCAAGTCTTGCGTATGCATATTTCATATCATCTATGAATTGTACATAGGCCGCCGATGCTGTTGATGATCCTGAATCGTCAAAAGAAAAGATATTAAGAAATGCGGCTACTATTCCGACTATCATCAGAATAATACCGCATACTATTGAGCCTATAACTATCCATGTTCGTTTGTCCGTTGCCGCAGTTATAATAAGTTTGACAACGGCAGGATTTACTGCCATCGCATTCACCTCCTACTGCATTGTCATTCCGCCTTGTTCCTCATTGAATTGAAGTTCTTCTGTTGCCGTATCATATAAGATTTCATTGCAATCCATACATTCTAATGCTATGCATTGTTTTCCGCCATAGGTTGCAAGTTCGATTGAATGTCCTATATGATTTTCGAGCTTTCCGCCTTTTTCCTCCGTGTAGAGCACGAAATTATCTGTTCGGTTAATGATTGCAATCTTGTCACCTGCACTTTGGCATTCCAATTCAAAGCCGGATGCATGTTGTGCCACATAATCTGTTATGTATAATTCTCTGCATGTCATCCCTGTGTATTGCTCACAAGCTTGTTCCATTAATTTCACGAACAGTTCTCTTTCCGTATCTGTAGGGATGTATTCTCTCTCGAATGTGCCATCGTCTGCATTTATCACATATGAAATCTTTACTTCATTGGCACACGGATTATACTCTCCATACAGGTTTACCCACAGCCCATCATTCCCCTGTGTGTTAAGTCCGAATTTCTTATCAACATCAAACCAGCACTCTATAGGGAATAATATCCGTTGCTTATCAAACTCCAATTCGAAGTCATCTCTAAGGAGCATATCGCTTTCTTCAAGAGTGTTTAAGTAATCATTTTTCATTGCCTATCACCTCTTTAGATGCAAAAAGAGCAACCGTTTTTACACGATTGCTCTTTGCAAGTTTATTTATTGAATTCTCGTTTCAGTTCTTCCTGTGTTCTTATAAAATCAGCGATTTCACCCTCTGTCGAAAGTCTGACTGCTTCCTTTCCGCAATCAGGACAGTGGGTTATTTCGCCGTGTCTCACAAATTGGAACTTACACGCTTCACATGTATAGTACTTCATATTGACACCTCCGCACACGCTGATTATTATATCACATACATTCAGTAAAATCTACCCTTTACGATAAATTCATACCTTCTTCCTGAACTTCTGACAAAGATTCAAGTGATTTGATTTCATCGTCAGTCATTCCGATGCATATCTTGAGCGTGGTATCTATGTCTTCCGAATTCACGGATTCCTTGATGTACTCAACTGCATTACCAAGAAGCTCTTTCATTCTGTCAAGTTCAAGTGTTTTAATCTCAAGCTGATATGAAGACCAGTCGGTCTCAACCATCCTCTTGATTCCGCTTTCGATAGCCTCGACTGTTGCTTCTTTATACTCAAAGCCCTGCATCATATTGAAGTCGCCAAGTTTGTGCTTAAACTCTGTATCACTTTCCTGATACACCTCGCACCAAAGTTCATCGATTTCGATGCCCTTCTCAATTCTTTCTTTGTAATCAGGTTCTACCTTGATCACAAGTCCGTCAAATTTAATCACTGTTATCTACCTCCTGCTGTTCCGTATAACGCTTCCTTGTATGAAGGAGCCGTTACCATAAGGTTATATCGTTCATTACCGCACTTATACAAACACACGCCTCGTTGCGGATATCTTATCAGGTTATATTCACTCTCATCAAGCTGCAGATTATCCATGTAGAATTTGGCATCAATATTTCCGGCATTAAACAAGAACGAATGTGTCGGAATTGAGAAAAGCGGTTTTGTATATTCCGCAATTCCAGGTAGGTTGTAGTCTTCCAAGTTCTGACTTGCAAGCACAACCGCTGATTCCTTTTTACGCACTCGTTTTGAAAAGTTTCGGATATATTCAACTGCAGTTTTATTCGACAAAAACAGATAAAACTCGTCAATCGCCGCTACCGTATTTCCGTTTGTCAGGAGCTGATTTGACATATACGAGAGAATGTTAAACAAGAGTGCATTCTTGATATTCTTACTCGCTTCAAGCAGTCCCTTTACTCCAAATACAACAAAACGGTCACTCTTTATATTCGTGTGGCCGTTAAAGAATTTGCTTTCTGCACCCTTACACATTGAGTGAATTCCCAAGAGAATTTCCTGCAACTGTGATTCCGTGTAGATTGCTTTTTCTTGTTTATTGTAGTTTTGGTATTCATACTCAATCAAGTCATACAAATCCGAGAGTATCGGGTAGTCTTTTGATGTGAGTGATGAAAAATCTGCATTGTCGCTGATGTTCCATTTCTTATACAGCTTCTCTACCATTATTTCAAGTGCATCCACATGCGAGTCTGTGAAGTCCTTGTATGAGCCAAAGAAGTCTCTAAGGAATGAAATATGCTGACTGAGCTTCGTTGTTTTCCTGAATGTAGCAATGTCTGCATCATCCTCGAACTTTTCATCGTTATCACTCCACAATTTCGGTTCTAAAGGATTTACAATGTATTCGCCTGACATAAGGTCAACGAAGTATGCGCCGAAGTTATTGCATAAGTCCTCGTATTCGTGTTCGGGATCTAGGCATATAACACTCTTTCCTGACTCCAAAAAGTTAATAAGCAGAAGCTTTAACAAATACGATTTACCCTGACCTGAGTTACCGAGTATCAGGATATTACTGTTTGTTTTATCTTCTGCTCTTTTATTAAAGTCCACTATAATGTTACTGCCGAACTTATCCCTTCCAAGATAGAATCCGTTTGCATCGGTTTTACCTGAATAGTTAAACGGATACAGGTTTGCAACACTTGATGCCGGGAGAACTCTTTCGAACTGATCGCCAAATGCGTTATGACCGCTTGGCATTACTGAAATAAACCCTTGCTGTTGCTTTAGCATCAGCTTGTCTACATTCAGTTTTGAGCGAATGAGTTCCGTCAGAACCTCTGTTTGAAGTTCCTTCAGTTTGTCATGCTCATGTGCTATCAGTTCAATGTATACTGCTGTATGAATAAGCGGTTCACGGTTTCTGTGCATGGTACTTACAAGATTTGTTACATCCTCAAGGTTACCTTCCGCAACTACCGTTTCCTGCAAATCATTCGTGTTACTTGACTTGAGCCTGTTCTTGTTTGCAGCATTAGAAATAATTTTTCTTTCTTCTGCTGCTGTAACATGCCTTGTGTAAATCTTCAATGTAACACCATCTTTTTCTCCCAAGTGTTTGAGGATTGCCTGCTCCTCTGTCGTTGTCGGGTATTCTCTCAATGCCCATACGCTTCGGAATGTGTTTCCGCAAATAAAGTAATCGGGAAAGAACTTGATTACTGAGGGTGCAATCATATCCACAAATGATTTGATTCTCACATTCTCAGTTTGTACTTCTTTATGTTTCTTTGCCAATTTACATACCTCCTTCATCGCCGTAGATAACCCATCTGTCACCATCATGCTCTTCAAAGGTTTCCTGCGTTACATTCTGCTCGAAGTAAACAGCGACAATTCTCTGGATATCCTCATGCTTCGCACGTTTGATTGAGAATCCCTGTTCTCTCAAGGTTTTCTCAATTCTGTTAAGGTACGGCATGATTTCCTTCTCATTTTGGTTCTTGAGTCTTACCACAATTGCAAACTCTCTTGCTGTTGCGGTCTGAACCTGAATGTTATCAAGATGGGACATATCCTTTTCCAAGAGTTGGCGGATGATATAGTTATCCTCCTCTTCCATTCTCTTTTTAAGGTATCTCTTATTACCATCAAAATTTTCACGGCTGTTATATGCACACATTTCGATTTCTGCCATACCTTTCAGTACAGTCATGAGTGCATAAACCCTTGCTCTGATGCTTTCATCTGATAATACCGAAATATTTGACGGTTTTACCAGGAAGTATACCAGCTCTCCGTGATCGTAGGTTACAAGAGAAAAATCGGATATATCTTTAATCCCTATGAGTTTTCTGGTAGTAGCTTTCTGCTTTTCCTCTTTCTTTTTCTTACTCACTGCTATCCAACCCCCATTCGTAGTATTGTTGTCCGGCAAAATATCGCCATGCACTTTGGATAAACATCATAATAGATACATCGTCAATCCTTATTGTCAAAAACGCATATCCTGCCGTTGCAGCAAGGGGAAGCAAAAACCCTGTCTGAGTCAAAGCAAGCACTGAGATTATTGCACACACGGCAATAATTCCAATGTCTTTGAGTTCCCACATCCACATTACTGCTTTTGATTTTAAGTTATCAGGATATATATACATGTATCATCCTCCTTACTTTTTCACAGCCTTCATTATTGCCTGTGTTGTTCTGACCGCTGCCTGTGTTGCGTAGTATGTACTCATTATGTTTACTCTTGCCGATGTGTCAAGACCGAATCTGTCTGCAATTCTCGGCACTTCATTTGCTGCAAGCATAATACCGAGTCCGAGCATCATGTGATCTCTGAACGTAAGCAGTCCTGCAAAAAGCAATGTATTTTGCAAAAATGCGGTCACACACACTGCAACCACCTGCTTACACCAATCAACAAATCCATCCTGATGCCCTCTTGTAAGTCCGAATATGTAAAGCGAACCTACAGCTATGTTTGTAACAAGAATTCCGCCTCTTTTGATATTGGCAAAAAACACTTTTATTACCGCATAGCCAAGCGCGATAACACAAAACAAATTCACTAGTCCTGTCTCTCCGGTTACAACACTTAAGGAATCCGATGCAATATCGGTCCAGCTAAAAGACATCGAATCTCCAAACAATCCGGTCATAGCATTTCCTAATCCGTTTTGGATGTCAACAGCAAGTTTGTACAGTTCTATCGGTACAACTGTGAAGAGATTTACTGCCATAAATCCCTTAATTGCGCCAAGCCCTGCATCCTTCATATTGCCTTGTCCGTTCTGATATGCTATCGCAACATCAAATATTGCTACGACTAATGCTATAACATACATTGCCCAACCGAACAGTCTGAAAAATTCTATAACGGCCTGAATCCACGAAAGGCTGAATATTTCTACTCCCATTCCGCTTAAGTACGAAAAGAAGTCCTGAACAAATTCCATTACCTTACCATATATCCAGTCCATAAACCAATCGAATACAAACATAAGGTAACATCACCTCCCTACATTCCGCACATACCGCCCATGCCTTCACTTTGAGTCATATCTTCATCCTGAAATACATCTACATAATCCGTGATCTGATCAGCAAGTATTTCATAGTCTCTGGGATTTGGTGCATACGCATACCATTCGAGCTGTCCTCTGTCAATCCACATATGAGGTGAAACACCGTTTGGAAAGTTTCCGTTTGCAACAGGTTTCATTCCCCACGCTTCTTTCAGTCTTATGGTGTTTGCATCAAGTTCGCCTTCTTCCTTGTGGAGAATTCTGATTCTTAATGCATCAAAGTGTTCATAAGAGTTTGTGGATATGAATTCAGCCTTGAATTTTGTGTTGCTGTCTATACTTGCATAAAACGCTCGGCCGACATATTTCTTATTATCAAGATTGTCAATTCCATCAAATATTTTATGCAATTCCTTTTCAAAGGTCGTTGGTACTGCCACTTACTTCACCTCACATTCCCATTCCGGACATACCTTCATTTTGCTCCATATTAAGTTCGGTATAAAACTCTACATAGTCTGTTACCATATTGCTTAACTTCATATAGTCAGCTTTTGAAGGCTCAGGTGTGAACCATTCTGCCTCTTCATGGCGAATAATGATTTGCGGACCTTCTATGCTTCCGCATATGTCATATCTTTGACTCCATATATCAGCGAACCGAATAGTAGTAGAATCGATTTCACCATCTGTCTTTGATTTAATGCTTACACTTAATGCATTCTTTCTTCCTCCGGTTATACCGGTCTGCACAAATGATGCCTTCATCACTTTACCTCCGCCGATATCTGCTACACAGTTTCGGCCAATACATTTTGTATTTTCGATTCCTTCGACATTGTCAAAGATTTTGTGAAAAGTTGTTTCAAAAAAGTTCATTCTTAACACCTCACATTTCCATAGTCGGTTCTTCATCAGGTTCCTCATCCGGTGTTTGTGCATTCATGTATTCATCGTATTCATCGGAATACTTCTGATACACTTCCTTGTCTACTGCTTCGAGGAATTCTTCCTTAAAACTCCATAAAGGATATTTACAAAAGCCGCTAATCTTTGTAAGACCTGTATCTTCTGCAATTCCTGTTTTTAGGATTTCATCCGCAAACCAACAGTTGTTTGTGTCAACATACGCACAATCTTTCATTCCAATGAATTCACCGAAATTAAGTGTAAAATTTGCGAATGGCATTTCTGCTCCGTCTTCCATATGGGTGAAATTCAAACTGATATTGTGCATTTTCTCACCCATAAAATCGGTTACTTCTATAAGTCTCAAATGCGGAGTAAGTTCAAACTTTTCATCATTGAAACCTGATACTATAAATTTTGTCTGCATCTATCCTACCTCCTATAAAATTACCGACCGTACATTTCTGCACGGTCGGCCTTTACTCTACATACCGAGTATGCTCCAAAGGTATGTAGGTGCTGTTAATGTAAATACAAGACAGGCAAAGAGGATTGCCGGTCCTGCCCATTCAAACTGTCCGGATTTTCTGTACTCAAAGTACGATGATCCAAGTTTAATAAAGAAAAATACAGCCAGAATCAGGTCAAGTACAGGAAAGACAACATTGTTTACAACCGTTTTAATCTGTGTCCTTGCCGTTGTCCATGTGCTTTCTACTGCACTCGCCACATCACCTGCTGCAAAAGCAGTTACAGTGAATAAAAGTGCCATGACCATAACAATTCCAACTATTGCTAAAATTCTTTTCATCTTCATAACATATTTCCTCCAATTCAATTATTTTTTGGTGCTATGTGCCAATCTTCGAACAGGTTTCCTGATATGTTAAGCGAAGCTGTTTTATTCACTTTAAGCATTCCTGCAGGTGTCCACGCATCATACACATAGGTGTATGTTTTGTAGCTACCGTCAGGGAACCATACAGGTGTGAAGTGTGCTCTGCTCTTATATGTGGAGTACCTGTTCTCCTTGAATTTGAATGTCGACTTGTAGCTAAGTACGCTTCGGTCTAATACTCTGAAATATGTTTCGTACTCAAACTCCGGGAAGAACATCTGTGTTGTCTGTGCCTGAGTATATGCCCTTGTCGGAGCATTCGTGTCGATACTGCACTCAAGACTCGTCTTGATGCCATACCCCGATTTCATCGCTGTCAGGCTTGCTGTAGGCACTTTGGAATCGGGTGAGATTGTGTGATTGGTATTTAAGGATGCATGGTAACGGTTGAATGTGAAATCATACCATCCCAAATCTACCCATTGTCCGTTGTCAACCCAATGAGTTCCTGTCCATTCCCAATCAGGAATCCATACCCAATTTGCATGCCAGCTTGCCGACCAAACTCCCCATGATAAACTTTGAGTTTCTGTTTCAACAGGGACACTCGGCATCACAAATAAATCGTTACGGTCATTCGCTTTCGGATCAGGTGGTTCATTGTCCACCACTTCCTCAATTGTTGCCGTAGCGGTTCTCGTTCTTCCGCCAATCGTTACCCTTATCTGAACCTCTTGCGGAGTGTCAGGTGTGTGCCATTTCACCCACACAATCTGCGATTCATCTTCAGGGATTACTATGTCCTCTACTATGTAAGTATCGCTTCCTATCTTGAATTTTGCGGTTAGAGGGTTATCAGGATTGTATTCCTGATCTGCGGTTACTCTTACCGATGTGATAACATCCGTATCTGTTCGGTATGCATATTGAGTCCCGGCAGGTCTTCCCGAACCACCTCCATATAGCCAAGCGATTCCCCACCAGAAATCTCCATCATCAGGATCGGGAGTTTCTATCGATTCTTCGGGGATAGGTTCATCTGTGAATTTCACTACACCAAGTCCGAGATAATTGATTATAGTATCATTTGACACAGTTTTGGTTGTTGTTCCTGTCCATGCAGGATACCCAAGGTCTGCACGTTCAAGGAACATTGCCAAAGGTAAGTTCTTATGAGTTAAACTAACCATTTTTGCTCTGAGTCCGCCGCTTAACATCTGGTCATACAACGCAGCCTGATGAGCGGACATTGCAAAGTATGTTCCGTTAAATAAAAAATACGCCACAGGCTCAATTAAGATCTTGTACTGACCGTTAATGAGTGTGTCGTATTCTATTCCGGTTGTATTTGCTACGAGCTTCACGGCATATTCACTACAGAAATACCTTTTAATTGCTTCTATGCTTGTTGCTCCGCTGCCGGAGGATATTATCCTCGGCATTGATATTGTTGGCTTAACAACGCTGTAATCGGCGGCTTCCAACACGAGCGAAACCTCTCCGTTTCGATAACGCAGTTTACTATAAATACCGAAGGTGTAAACATTGTCTCGAAGGTTGCAGTTTGTCATATCAAAGGAACGAGAAACTTGGGCACCGTCAGAGGTTCTTATAACAGTTACTCTGACACCTTCCTCGCCGGGTATCCACTTATTGGTCGAGGTTCCGCTTCCCATTCCGCCACCGCCGTTGTCCACATTGCCTTCGCCTACTGCAAAAGCACAGATTGATATACTAAACAGCATCACTGCTGTAAGTACCAAAATAATAAATTTCTTCATAGAATTTCTCCTCTCCGCCTATTTTTAGGCACAAAAAAAGAGGCGGTCAATCTGTGTGATAGTTCACACAAACTGACCGCCATAATTCTATATTTTGATGGGAATCACATATCCATCACCATTCCTTCATCCTGCTCTTCATCCTGAGATGGTTCATTTATAAATCCGCCAAGTCTGTTCGGGACATAATCAGATAGCCATGTTCCTCCAAACGCTTCATGTGTCTGTAATCTCCACATTGCGAATTTTCCCATATCTATCTTATCGTTTTCTCCGAATTTGAAGAGCAGATTCGTTACACCGTCATGCTCAAACTTGGTGACATCTTCAAGCCTTGTTCCTTCTTTCAGAATTCCGGCTTCGGTTAGCATTTCATTGACTCCGTCAATCCATTCCTCTACAGGTCCTCCGCATCCCTGAAAGATGATGCCTTCTTCCTTATTCATTGTTCTTAGGACCTGTGCATCGACCACCTTCACTTCTATGACTCTGTTGATGGATTTACCTTCATTCAATTTGCTTGCTATATCGTAGTCCTCGTTCTCCTTTATAAACCTTTCGGCAAATTTCGGGAACTCGGTTTTGAGTTCTTCCACAGACATCTTCTTGTCTGTGAATTCTCCATACACGATTTCGTCAAGTATATCTCTTGATTCTTCCTCTGTCAGTTGTACAAATGATTGCTTGAAATCGCCTGTCATCTTTTCAACGACACGAGTTCCGACATACCCTAATGTCTCGAATTCGTACCATCCTTCGATTGGTTCTCCTGCCTTTTCAGCAAGAATTTCAGGGTTCTTCATTGTTTCAAGGTATATTTCCTTACCCTGTGCTATCAGCCAATTCCTAAAGTCTGTGAATCCGTCATCTGTGAGCATTTCGTGATTCATCAAGTTACCAACACTTGCAATTCCGTCTAAACCGGCAGCCCTGTGATAAGTGTCGAATATTCCGCAGAAGGATTTTGCATCATCAAGAGAAAGGCTCGAAAGCCTTCCTTCAAGGTATTTTTCCATATCTTTGATGTTATCCCTGCATGCTTCTCTCGACTCATCTATGAGTTGCCAGAACAT
>JAFWWX010000364.1 GCA_017517985.1 Clostridia bacterium
CACGAATACGATATGCCGACTTGCTTGAAGTAGTACGGCGTGACCTCAATGAGTTGCTTTCACTTTCTGATGAAGAAGTGAAAGAAATTGCAAGCGAGCTTATAAGGCGTGAAAATGCGAAAAGCGGAGTTGTCAATTCTGCGGTGCAAAAGCGAAAGCTAAACGAACGGCTTGATACCATAAACAGAATTATAACCAAGCTTTACACCGACAACGCCGAGGGCAGACTTTCGGATGAAAGACTTTTTACAATGGTCAGCGAACACGAAAAGGAAGCCTCGCAAATCAAGGAAATACTTGCGCAGGCAGAGGCGGAAAACCACGAAGAAAAAATCAAGGACAGCTTTGAAAGATTCTTTTCTGCGGCAAAGCGGTATTCAAACATCGAAACTCTTGACAGAGAAACTCTTACAACCTTTATTGAAAAAATTGAAATCGGCGAAAAGATACTTCCGCCGGGAACGAAAATGGTAACACACAGAAACCAAAGTTATTCACAGGAAATAAAAATCTATTACAAATTCATAGGAAACATTGCCGATGAAGATCAAAGACAAATCGGCTAAAAAACCAATTTTAATATGGGGCAGGAACACCCACAGAAGTAGGCGTTAACCTCAAGCAGGGCTATAACGGCGACCTTACTTCAAAGCAGGCAGGTTCAGTAGGTGGTCAGATGGTTAAGAAGATGATCATGAACGCTGAAAATGCAATGAAGAACAACTCCAACAGCTAACTACTTTAACTAAAGCTAAAAAGGGACTGCAGAAAAATAATTTCTGCAGTCCTAAAGTTTATATTGAGTTAATCGAAAGGATGAGTTAGTCAGTGTATTATGATGCCTGAGGATTTATATTCTCTGTGTCTTCCGCAGGCTCATCGTCTGCTTGAGCTGTCCCTTTTTTACCAACATCGGCATTGTTGTACCAGACTACAAAACCACCGATGTTATCACCGCTGATTTTGTATTCCGTGTTTTTCGGAATGTTGAACTGCACATTTGCCGATGCTGATTTGGCAACATAAAAGACGCTGTAGCTTTCAGCTTCTGAAACCTGAACTGTCAGAGGAATATCCTCTGTGTAAATTGAAACGTCAGTAAGATATTCTTCAAGGGTTTTTCCCGTTTCGTACATATAAGAGGAGTGGGGAATGCCAACATATCTAAAATGCCAACTTTCCGGTGCAATTCCGGTAATACCGCTTTTGCCTTCCGGGTACCTTAAAATAAATCCGTATTTATGGCAGTTTTCGTAAATCCAGGTGTAAGGTGCTTCGTTTGTAAAGGTTCTGCCACCGCCATTGTCAGGATATATTGCAAAGTCAAAGGCGTAACCTGTGTGATGCTCGCTGCTTCCGGGAGTTTGTGCTATCTGCTGGTTTTCACCAAGTTGTTGTATTTTTGAATCAAGTATTGATTGCTGCTGTTCGTACGATCTATGAGCACTGTTTACCATAACATCATTCTTTTTGCTGTAAGCATAAAAGTCAGCCATCATAACATTCAGCATATCAACTGTTTCACCGTTTAAATAAACCCTGTAGTCTGCTGCTTTAAAGGTTTTGTCCTTTATTTTTGTGGCAACAGTTACAAGCTCATCGTCTTTTATTATTTCTCCCGTGTAATCAAAATCGAAAGAGTAGTCGGAGTTGACAAGAGCAAGTGTTCCCTGGACATAGTCAGACGAGGGTATTGTATATTTATCGTGTTTTGGCTCTATTTCGGAGGAGTTGCCGGTATTAGCATCGTTGTGGTTCTGTGAGGATGCGTCCTGCTTTGCAGGAGCATTGGGGATATCTTTTTGTTTAAGGCTTGAAAATGCTATTATATTTAAAACTACAAGTACCGCAATTACTGCAATAAGAAAATTTTTATTGTTTTTCTGTTTCATGGGAGTTTGTGTTTCCGATTCCTTATCTAGTAAACATTCGTTCATAAGTCGCTGATGCTGGATTTTTCTCTCAAGCTCGCGTATGCGCATTTTTTGTGCTGCGTCTTTGTCCGACGGAGTGTTTTTTTGCTTTACAGGTGGTTGTTTGATTGTTGCGTTTTTCTGCTTTATGGTACTCACTTTGACGGGTGCAGCATTTGCTGGTTTCCTTGGTGCTGTAGCTTTTTGTGAAGCCCCTGTGTTTTTTACAGAAATATTTTGACGTTCAGAGAGGCGAGAAGGCACTTCTTGCTTTTGATTACTTTTTTGAAGTTGTTTTTTCTCCTGTCGCTCTTTTCTTTGAGCAGGGGTTACAACATCTCGTCTGTGGTTTTTCGGATTTTGTCCGTTGTTATTATTCATTTACTGTATCCTTGTCTGAAATTATAAACCTATTATACACTTTTTTTCGAAAATTGCAATAGATAAAATAATACATTTATATGACAACGAGGAAAAACCTAAAAAATATAACGGAACCTACTATGTAGTAGAATCCGTTCCCGATTCAAGTGCAAAATCACTATACGTTAAATCCGCGTACATTTCAAAAGAAGATAGCAACGGCAGCTCCGGGCAGCTGAAAATGTCGAATGACCCCCAGCTTACGTCCGAAACGCTCGCTCGGTCATCTGCCGTCCCCGCCATATCCGATACGGCGGTATCACTTTTTGGTGACGCTACCGAGGATAGTATATCACAGGAAAACGGTTCTGTCAAGTATGCAAATCCGGCTGAGCAGGCGGCTTTTGATGCCGGCAGAGCAAATGTGCCTAAAGAAAGTCTTAAGTTTGAAACTCCTGAGCAGGAAATCGCTTATAATAACGGAAAAATTGCAGGCATTAAAAACACTTCAGAAAATTCTGAAAGTGACAATGCAAAAAAAAATAATAAGAATTCTGGAAACACTCGCAAAAAAAGAAC
>JAFWWX010000365.1 GCA_017517985.1 Clostridia bacterium
ATACAGAGGATGGGAGATTTTTCTATGGAAAAATTGATGCAAACGAGCCGTATCACGACTATTTTGGAGAATATGCAAATAAAGAGAAATATCCTGTGGCTGGAATGCAGGATGTGCATATCTTAAATGGTGATGTTAATATAAATGGAAAAATAACAGATAACGAGTTAGAAGATTATCCGCTTCTTTGGTTCCGTGAGGTTATATACTTTCCCTTGACTTGGGAATATGTTGTAGAAGAATTTGGCTGGGAATACAGCTTTGATAATGAAAACGGTCTTGTTATAAATTCAAAGTAAGAATTTTGGATAAAGGGACAGTACATATTTTGATTTTGCAATGCTAAAGGATGGTGGTATGTTATGAAAAAGATGTTAGTTGTTTTGACGGTTATTATAATGGTGTTACCTACAATATCTGTGTCGGCAAAAGAAACTGCTGTGTTACCGGCTTTTGATGTTTCATTTAACGGTCAGATTGTTGAAAGTGATTACAGGCAGTTCCCTTTAATTGTTTATAAAGATAGAACTTATGTTCCTATGACATATTTTGATTGCCGATATTTTGGGCTTACAACAAAGTGGGATAACGGCACAAGAACACTTTATATTGACCAAGAAAATATCACTTGTGCATATCGTGATTATAAGTGGGAAAATATAAATGAAAAAGTTAATGCTGTAGAGATATGCGATTTTAATATTGTTGTGAATGGAAAAGAAATTGATAACTCAAAAGAACCGTATCCCCTCATCATATTCCGTGATGTCACTTATTTTCCTCTCACATGGCGATTTGCAGTTGATGAATTTGGTTGGGAATATAGTTACGACCACGAAAATGGTCTTGTAATAAATTCAAATAACTACCATGTGGAAAAGTTGGAACTTCCGCAAACATCTGACACGAATCAAATCTGTATGATAATGAACGATGATTATTTTTACTATGCAGGAAATGACGGCATTTACAGAGCAAAAATTGAAGATATATCTGATTATCAGCTTCTTCATACGATGAAATTCAATCCTTTTAACGAACTCAATAGAGGTGATAATATTCGTTTCTTTGAAATAGGCGGGGATGTTTTTTTCTCCTATTGGTGGGGGCATCATAGAGCTGATTCAGAGGTTATCAAAATTGATGTAGACGGAAATATAACGGAAACTGAACATGGAGATTATTTTACGCCCGGTCAGAATTACTATAAGACCAATTACCTGACGAAAGATGTTTCTTATTTTGTGGAATGGATTGGTTCGGGGTATCGTCACAAATATTACAAAGATGGCGAGTGGATAGAAGTTATAATTGACGGTGTAAAGTTGAAGAATGTAAAAAAAGATGGATTTCTCGGAACAAGGGTATATATTGAAGGATATAATTCTACCGACACAGAAAAGGATAGAATTGATATATACTGTGTTGATACTCAAAGCGGAGAAATAGAAAAGGTTATTGAGAATATTGAGCCTGACAGAGCTTTTAAGGCAATTTATAGTTGGGATTCAAAGTCACAACAAATGATTGATACCTTGTTTTTTGAAACTGATGGAAAAGTTATGCGGTGCCGACCTGCTGCCGGAGAACTGCATGATTTGAGCATCGGTAGGTCAATATTTAGGTTGAGCGAAAATAACACGGAAGTTATTGAAATCACAGACGGAAATCCAATGTTTTTTGCGATGAAAGATAATGATGACAATTTATTGACGATATATGAAGCAGATGCATACGCTTTCGGCAGTCGTACCGGAGTTACAAGATTTACTTGCTTTGACGGAGATGCGATTGCAGTTGGCGATAAAATGATTGTTGAAGCAGGAATAGATAATCCTGAAACAGACATTCACACGGCAGTTATAACAGCATATAATTGGGAAATGCCATTTCAAACATCTGATGTGATGTACTATTACTATATAGATGGAGATACATTGTATTATTCTATATTAACCGACAATGCTCCAAACGGAGTATATAAAGTTAATTTGGCACAGTATAGGAATTATTAGAGAGGTGAATGCCTATGAAGAAAATCACAACTAATAGAATTTTGTCAATTTTGCTATGTATTTTGTTATCTCAAATTTTGTGTGCTTTTGGTGTTTCTGCAGAAGTATCTGTAGAAACTTTGGAAAAAGATTATGGAATTACAATAAAGTGGATTGAGCCTGAAACAGATTACAGAAGTGTGCAAATCAGTTCTTTGTGGCAAAACGGAGTATCAAGTGTTACAGTAACAGATAAAAAACTTCTTATGAGAAAGGGGCTTATAGATACATCGGGAAATATAATAGCTCCGTTTATCTATGATGATGCCTATGTTTTTTCGGAGGGAAAATACTTTGTAAGTTCCGGCGGTTCAAAAATAATAATTGATGATTTCGGAAAAGCACTTTTCGATGTAAGCAAGTATGATACTGTTTCCCCTGTGACTGATGGGTATTCAATAGTTGTTTCTAATGAAAAG
The DNA here is from genome assembly GCA_017517985.1 of Clostridia bacterium. The sequence continues at coordinate 2,474 of JAFWWX010000365.1, forward strand.
TATGGTATGATAGATGAAAACGGAAAAGAACTTATACCCTGTGATTATGATTATCTTGATGAGAAGTGCGATATTATAAGGGCAAGGAAAGGACTTTTGTGGTACTATTTTGACAAAAAAGGAAATCCTGTAAATGTAGAAACTTATTCTTTCGCTACAGATTTATATAATATTTGTAAAGTAAGAAAAGACGGAAAATGGGGAGTTATCGGTGATGATTTCGAGGAAATTATTCCATGTATTTATGATGATATAGAAATTTGCGATAACGATATTGTTGCTGTTTTTGACGAGGGTTGGAGATATATAAATATTCATGATGAAAGCAATTCATACTACTATGTAGGCAGTTTTCCGTATAAATTCAGCAACGGACTTGCAAGAGTATATTCGGAAGAAAAAGGAAAATACGGATATATCAACAAAAAGTGGGAGCTTGTTATACCTTTCAAATACAGCCATGCATGGGATTTCGAGAATGGTCTGGCAAAAGTCTCGGAAGAGCCGGAAGCAGGAGAATGGTATTATATAGATAATAACGGGCAAACAAAAATCTCACCAAGAGATTATAATGTCATAGCCAATGGCGAGGTTTTTACAGGTATAAAGATAACAATTTTATATTCGGGACTTATGCCTCCGGCAACTGACAAAGCAGTTTTGGACAGCGATGGAAACAGAATTACAGAGTTTATCTATGCGGATATTCGACCATTTAATGACGGAATTGCAATAGCAACAAGAAATGGTTTGGGTAGTGGTTTGATAAATAAATATGGTACTGAAATAACGCCTTTTGGCTTTTTCGACTTGGATTATATAGAAAAAAATAAGTACAGTTTTTCAATTCTTGATACCGACACAGGCATTACGAGAGCCGGGATTTTAGAAATTCCCGATGATGCATCTGAAAGAAGACCTGCCGTTGAAAGACCAATTACCGTTTATGAAAACGGTGTAGATTTGTATTTTGATACGCCTCCCGTGATAATAAATGGCAGAGTACTTGTTCCAATGCGAAAAATATTTGAAACACTTGGTTGTGAAATTTTATGGGATTCAGAAACAAATACCGTAACGGCAGTTAAAGGGGCAACCAAGATTAAACTCGGCATTGGAGAAAATACAGCTTTTGTTAATGACGACACTGTTTGTCTTGATTCTCAAAATACCGCACGA
>JAFWWX010000366.1 GCA_017517985.1 Clostridia bacterium
CACCCTTACCGTCTAAATCACGAAGACCGCGGTAAACCTTATGGTCGATATATAATTGAGGGTCAATTTTGCAGTTTTCAAGGCATTTAATTGCATACTCCTCAATTTTCGGTGAAACTATACCGCTGTAATTGTTTTTGTTTTTTTCCATTTTCATCTCTCATTTCATGGGCAATTATATATAAATATTCATTCTATTATACCATTTGAATACCGATTTTTCAAGAAATATTACAAACTTTATAAGAAATTTAATAGAAATTCCCTTTTTGTTTAAAAAAAACTTGACATAATTAGATTTTAGGGTATAATATTTTTGTTGCAAATAAAATATTGGGGAATTGTGTAACGGTAGCACGACAGACTCTGACTCTGTTTGTTGGGGTTCGAATCCCTATTCCCCAGCCAGAAAGGTTGCATCAAATAGATGCAACCTTTTTTTATGCCCTGTTTATCAGGGTTTCCGAGCAAAAACACCCTCAAAATTTAAGGGTTGATTTCACAGATGAAAATAGCCTTTTTCGACCTTTCCAATGGATGTGAACCCCCGAAAACAAAATATCGTTAATTTTAGCAGGTAGATGAATCAAAAATCTACCTGCTTTTTTTATGCCCAAAATTCAGAGAAAGGAGAAAATTCAATGAGGTATAAGACGAATTTAGATGCAGTCAAACATGTGGCTATATCACTACTCCACACACATATTAATGAAACCAAATTCTCACCGATGGTCGTTCAGCATCCCTTTACCTCCTCCGGCTTTGTAGGAATCAGTAACAACGGTGAAATGGAATTGCTCAATATATTAGAGAGTATGGAAAGCAAAAAGAAATGGCAAGAGTTTATGGAAAAGCAAATAACAAATGCCGACAGAGTTTACCGAATATTTATGATGGTCAATAAACCATATGCTCTTACCTTTCTAAAACTTGCATCAAAACATTTATCGTTTGATGACTTTTCAAGGATACTCGGAGATGCATGGGTTATGTCAGAGAATCCAAACGGCGATGCAAATGTAACCCAAGGCGAATTGATAGATTTTTTTGAAGCAGCCGATCCCGAAGTTATAATGACACCCGAAGAAAGAAAACAGTTGGATGAACTTGACGATACTGTAACGGTATACAGAGGTGTCACCTCGTATAACGCAGACAATGTCCTTGCTCTGTCGTGGTCGCTTGAATATGACACAGCCAATTGGTTTGCTCATCGCTTCGATGAGGACGGAACTGTGTATCAGGCACAGATAGATAAAAAGCATATCCTCGCTCTTTTCAATGGTAGAAATGAAGCGGAAGTCATAGTCAATCCACACTGTTTGACACAAGTAATGGTAGCCGAAGAAATGAATCAAGGCTTCACACAATCTATGTAGAAAGGAAGATGTAAATGCCACAGAAATCAAAATTTCAAGAATGGCTGGAAAGCGATTCGTATAAACACTTTGTATTTGATGAAGGCAATGTAACAAACACAACCTTTATTAAGGTTGTTAAGAATGATGACTTCGACTATCTGTTTGCACAGACATTTTATAGTGGAAGTCATATTCAAAGAGATGACCACCTTTACTTTAGCGGTATGTACTGTAAGAGAGATGGTCAAGTCTACTGTGCCTATAATCAACTTAAAAGGCTTATACCCGAATTTGAAGAAAGCAAAGGTCAGTATGCAATGGCTGAGGAAGTTCAGAAGTATGCAGCTAATAGAATTAATTACATAGTCCTAAACAATCCCGAAACATACTCAACACTTCGTCCTATCAGCGAGGATGCAGAAAAAGAACTAAAAGCCTTTAATGATAGATCTGTCGAAGGTTATGCTACTGAAAACTTCTTCGCCGGAATTTATGCCGACTCTCTTGAATACGAAACAGATTATCAGTTCAATGGATGGGATGAAGAAAACTTGCTCGAATATATTCTTTCACCCGAACAGTTTATCGAAGATGAAGCACAGAAATATTTAGAGGAACATCTCGATGACATCCTGTTAGACCTAAGAAAACTTGAAAGCCTAAAAGAACATCTTGCCGAAATCGAGAATGCAACAGACAGTCCATTGCACCGAATAAAAGCAATCAGCAAGGCTGTTGAAGAATCGGGTGCTCAGACTGCCAAGGTAACCATTGTCAAAAACGGTATTGAGTTCACTTTCAAGACAGCAACAGATACATTGAAAAGAAATCAAGCTTCGTATAGCCGATGGGATATACCTGCGGCTGAACGCAGAGAGTATGAGAAGTTATTTAATTATGACTCTTACCGAGCAGAAGAAATAAAAGAAATCATGTATCGAGGACAATCAATATACTCAGCAGAAATTGATGAGCCTGTGCAAACTGAAGGCTTAGAACAAACTATGTAAGGAGAAATAGATATGAATATACATCAGGAAGAAATAAGACGAAAATTATCCTCCATTGGTTGCAAGGCTGAATTTGATGAAGAATTCAGAACACTAAGTATCGAATACGGCGACTTTGCTCTCGGTTTTCAAGACACGGACGGTGTGTTGCATTATACGAGAGATATGCTAAATTCGGAAGCTAATGAGAAACTCGATGAGGTTATAGACCTGCACCGTAAGATTAAGGAATACACCACCAAGTTTCTTGAAGCACCGGAACTGCCGTTTGAGGATGTCAAAGAATACAGACTACTTGCTGAATACGGCGATACAATACTTGCCGCCACAAATACAGAGCAAGGATTTATGTTCTGCACTTGGGAACAGGATAAAAAGCATAACTATGTAACGCGCGGTGATTATACCACCGACTATGAGTACGCAAAAAGGTCTTTTGCAACACGCTCAGGTCTTGTAGATAAACACCGACTCTTCTCATTAGAAGAAGCAACGAATATCTATAAGTGCATTCAGTATGCAAAGGATAACTGCGAAATACTTGACTATGAACAGGAACAACAACTCAAGGGCTTACTTGATAAGCTGAGATTTGGTTATGAACAGCTTGAAGAAAGTCCTCCCTCTTTCGAGGAAGCAAACATTCCGCAACTTAATATGTAAAAGTATTTGAACCCCGGCTATTGATAAAAAATAGTCGGGGTTTTTCTATTTCAGAGAAAGGAACGAGGATATGTATTTTATGGATGACAAAACACTGCGTAATATTGAACGACTTATGCGCGGTGTCCCGAACTTTAAACCAAGAGGTCACGGCCTTGTTGTTATTTGCAGATTTGATTATGAACCTGTAGATGAAACTCTTGCAGAACTTCTGCTATGGACATTTCAAAATGTGAGAAACCCAATATTCCGCAGAAGACTCGAAAGATATATTGCCGAGTGCGAGGACTATGATATGAGATTTAAAAACGAACATCACCGCAGAGCCTTCAACGATATCATTCGAAAAAAAGATATTAAAAATAAAGAACTTATATCTGCTCTCTACTTGCTGACAGCAGATATTAAACTAAACATTATCGCAAAAAGATGCTGTGATGGAAATCGAATATCTTTCAGAGATATGAAGTTAAACGGTTGCAGCGAAGAAGCATATACGCTTTACTGTGCAGCCAAAGACATATATCTCAAAACAAAATACCTCGGCTTATATGATTTATCAGATGCGGATATTATCCCCTTTAGAACCTTCGGGTTAATCTGAAATGCAATGGTCATAAGACGGTTTGGTATAAAGGCAGTACAACAGGAAGAAAGGAATGAAAAGAATGATTAAAGTCAGAATCGGTAATGAGAAATCAACAGTAATTGATTTCCCTTGCTCAGACAATGTTCTAAATGAAAAACTCAAGGAAATCGGTGTGGGTGAACAAATCCCTTCAAGAGCAACGATAACCGAGGTATTAGAACCAAAAGACCTGCCATTAAAACTACATTTAATTCATAATCTTGATGAAATGAACTATCTTGCCAAAAGGCTTGATAGTTTCACACCTCATGAAATGGATACTTTTATGGAGATGGTAAAAACCGAGGAATACTATATGCCATACGACTTCATAAACGCAACCTTTAATCTGCAATGCTATGCTCTTTTTCAAGATGTAAGTTCTATGGAAAAAGTGGGCAAAGAGTATATGTTCTCAAAGAGAGGATGTATCTCTCAGTCTGAGATTGAGAGTACAGATTTTGCAGCTCTTGGAAAAGAGATATTAAACAATGGCGAAATCACGATAACTGATCACGGTCTTCTCTGTAAGGTTGACGGTGCAGAAATCAATCAAGTCTATAACGGAACTACCTTCCCCGAATATGACTATACAGGAAGTTCGCTTATAACGGTTGAATTATCCTATTACGATAATATCGAATATCTTTACCTGCCCGATGATGATTGGGCAATCGTAAAAGCGGTTGCAAGACTCGGTGCAAATTCGGTAGATGACTGTAAGTGTCTCATCAGTGATATTAGCACAGATATCGGCGGCACCAAGAAGATGCTCAATGACGTGCTTGAATACGAAGACCTATTTGCCGTTAACAAGATAACCTCATATATAAATATTGCGGATATGGATTTGAAAAAACTCCAAGCGCTTATTGAATATGCGGATGCCACAGATAGCACAACTATCTGTGTCCTTGCTGAACGAATTGATGATTTTACCTACATTGAGGACATTGAGGATGACGAGGACATCGGCAAATACTTCGTTGAAAACGATGAAGATTACAGCGTGAGCGCAGAGCTTGAAGACTTTATCAAATACGATGAGCTTGGCGAACACCTTCGTGAAGAAATGGACGGAAAGTTTGGCGAACACGGATATGTAAGTATGAACAATCAAGTCGATACCCTCGAACAAATCCTCGAAGAATATTCAGGGCAAATTCGTGGTGTAACTATGGGAGGTATATAAATGCCGGAAGATATTAATAAACTATGGGAATTTGCCTGTTCAGGCAATACCGAAAAGCTGAAGGAATACTACGAAAACGGTGGCAGTATCAACAACCGTTATTTCAGATTCGGCGAAAGTCACTCGCTGATTATGGGTGCTTTCCGAAACAGCCATTATGATACCGTAGAGTATCTGATGTCGGTTGGCGAAGGACTTACGAACAAGGAATATGACGAAATTAAAGCAAACCTTCGTCAACAGGATATTATGCATCAGTTGGTAGACCGTCAGGAACTACTGTTAGATTTAAAAGCAAATATGTAAGGAGATAAAGAGTATGAAAATCGAATTAAAAATCATTGCGGATATAGATATCGACCAAGACGAATATCCCGATATGACTCCCGAAAAGGTGCTTGATGGTGTTAAGGTTTATGAATCGGATGTAGTTGACGGCTTTGAAATCACAACTTCAATAAAAGGACTCGACAACACACAAGACTTCTTCCTCAAGAATGCAGTTTTAGAGGAAAAGCAGCTAATTGACGAGCAAGAATTAAACGAAGCACCGACATTAAGTATGTAAAGGAGAACCGATATGCTAAAAGCACTAATTGAATATAAGGGCGCGACTCTTATATTAGACTTCCCGACAGAAGCAAACATCAACGAAGAACTTCGCTCCTTCGGTATAGAAAAACTTGCCCAAGATATATACCTCACAGATGATGAATCAGCAGATATTAAGGTGAAGCTGTTCTCTGAAAGCGATTTTGGAAACAAACTTGTGCCGATGTTTAACAGCGAACACACACTCACCACCGTGCGAGTCGCAGTCGACCTTTTAACAAAAGCATCGGATGAAATTAAAGAACTCATGG
>JAFWWX010000367.1 GCA_017517985.1 Clostridia bacterium
CGTGTTCTGCAATCAGCATACCATAACCCAGACGGAGAACGGCGGTTCAAAAAGAGATGTTGCACCTGAAATTGAGGAGTGCCTTAAAACTATAGATACTTCAGCGTGCGAATGTGAAATAGCCTTTTTCGGAGGTAGCTTTACAGGGCTTCCGAGAGAGGATATGATAAGACTTCTTGAAACGGCTTACAGATATATAGAAGCCGGAAAGGTAAGCTCTATAAGGCTTTCAACAAGACCTGACTACATAAATGAGGAAATTCTTGATATTCTTGAAAAGTACGGTGTACGGCATATAGAGCTTGGAATACAAAGTATGGACGACAAAGTCCTTACAGCAGCCGGCAGAGGCCATACAGCACAAACTACAAGAGAAGCTTGTAAAATGATAACTAAAAGAGGTTTTTCTCTGACCGGGCAAATGATGATAGGACTTCCGATGTCAACTTTGGAGAGTGAGGTTGAAACTGCAAAGGAAATATGCAGACTCGGAGCTGAAAGTGCAAGAATATATCCCACAGTGGTTTTTTATGATACAGAGCTTTGCAGAATGGCAAGGGAGGGGAAGTATACTCCTTTGACAAACAGTCAGGCTGTGGAACGCTCGGCTAAGGTATACGGAGTTTTTGTAAAAAACGGAGTAAAGCTCTTACGTATAGGACTTCAGTCGGGAGAGGGACTTCTTGATGAAAACATTTACGGCGGTGCAAACCACAGCGCTATAGGCGAGCTGACGGTGTCAAAGTACTATCTTGACATAATGCTTGTTGTTTGTCGGGATATGGTGAAAAACGGAAAGATGCCAAAGGAGCAGAAGATTGTGCTGACAGTTTTTTGTGCCGAGGGTGAAACATCAAAGGTATCCGGTCAGAAAAGAGAAAACAAGGAAAGAATCACAGAATTTTTTGAAAATCAGGGAATATCTGTTTTAAATCTAAAGATAAAAGAAAGCAAAGATATAGAAAAAAACCGTGTGAAAATCACGGCGGAAATTATAGAAAAGTGAGGTGACAGACAGTTGTATTTAAAAGCTCTTGAGATGAGAGGCTTCAAATCTTTCCCGGATAAGACCAGAATGGAATTCGGTAAGGGCATTACGGCTGTCGTCGGCCCTAACGGAAGCGGAAAGTCAAATATTTCGGATGCTGTAAGATGGGTTCTTGGAGAAATGTCTCCGAAATCCCTTCGAGGCTCCAAAATGGAGGACGTAATCTTCAGCGGAACTGCAAAGAGAAGTCCTACAGGATATTGCGAGGTTTCGCTGATTATGGACAACCGGAATCGCGAGCTTTTGGTTGATACGGATGAGGTAAAAATCACCAGAAAGTATTTCCGTTCGGGCGACAGCGAATACAGAATAAACGAGAAAACATCAAGACTCAAGGATATATATGAGCTGTTTCTCAATACCGGTATCGGAAGAGAGGGATATTCTGTTGTCGGACAGGGTAAAATCGCCGAGGTAATATCCCAGAAGAGTGATGAAAGACGACATATCTTTGAGGAAGCGGCAGGTATCTCAAAGTTTAGATACAGAAAGAACGATGCCGGAAAGAAGCTTGCGGAAACGGATGCTAATCTTGTAAGAGTTACAGATATTGCAACGGAAATCGGCTCAAGAATAGGTACTCTTGAAAAGGAAGCGGAGAACGCAAAGAAGTATCTTGTTCTTGCGGACAGAAAAAGAGAACTTGAGGTTGCAATCTGGTTTGACAAAATAACAAAGGCGGCAATTGAAAGCGAAAAATACGAGCTTAAAACTTCCGAAGCAAAGAGCAACTATCTTGCAAAGGAAAAAGAACTTGAGGAGTCCGAAAAGAATACGGAAGAAATTTCCGAAAGAAGACAGAAATCCGTTGTTGAGGGTGAAAGTATAAGAGAGGAGCTTTCAAGATGTGAGAACGAAAAGGCAAATCTCGAATCTTTAAGGTCTTTGTCAGAAAACGATATTGCCCACCACAAGGCAACAAGAGATGCTCTTGCTACTCAGATAAAACAGCTTTGTGAAAATACAATTCCAACTCTTGAAAAAGAGCTTTCCTCGGCTGAGAGCTTTGAGAATCTCCAGAAGGAAGAGTCTGAAAAGGCAAAGACGGAAAGAGATGCTCTTGAAAAGGAGCTTGATGCAAGAAAGCAGGAGCTTCTTGAAAAAATTGCAAATCATGAAGATGCAGCAACAAAGCTTAGAAGTGCCGAAGAAAAGCTTACCAATGCAAAGATAAGCAGTGCTGCGGCAGAAAACGCCGCAAAGTCGGAATCCGACAAAATAAGCTTTATCGACGGCGAAATTGCAAAGGCAGAGGAAGAAAAAAAGCAGGCAGAGCTTCTCCTGAAGGCTTCTCTTGAAAGAAAAGAGAAAATTGCAGCAGAAAAGGCGGAAATATCCGCAGAGCTTGCGTCTGAAATTTCCGAATTTGAAAAAGCCGGTGTTATACACGATGCAAAGCTTCGTGAGAGAAACGAGCAGAACGCACTTCTTGCATCGGATATGCACAGAAAAGAAATGCTTGAGAGAATGGATAAGCTTCTCGAAGGCTATCCGGGAAGTGTTAAGGCTGTTGTAAATGAGGCGTCACTTGGCGGCATCTGCGGTCCGGTTTCAAGACTTATCAGTGCCAAAAAAGAGTATGTAACTGCAATTGAAACGGCTCTTGGTGCTGCGGTTTCCAATATTGTAACAGAGGACGAGAAATCTGCAAAAAATGCAATCAGATTTCTTAAGGAGCATAATGCAGGACGAGCAACCTTCCTTCCGTTGACTTCAATAAACGGAAATGTTCTTTCCCAACCGGGACTCTCAAAGGAGAAAGGATATATAGGCATCGCAAGCGACCTTGTTTCTTATGATGATAAGTATGAGGTTGTGGCACGCTACCTTCTGGGAAGAACGGTTGTTGCAGACAATATTGACAGTGCTTCGGATATTGCAAGAAAAAACAGCTACAAATTCAGAATAGTAACCCTTGACGGTCAGCTTATTAACGCAGGAGGTTCCTATACCGGCGGCTCGGCAGCAAAAGGCTCCGGAATTATGTCAAGAGGCGCTGATATTGAAAAGCTGGAAGCGAGAATTAAAAAGACAGAGACAGAAATTGCAAGACTCACACAGGAGCTTAAGGAATCCCTTGAGGAAAGGGAAGAAGCGCAGAGTTTTATTGAGGGACTTCGCAATGACCTTTCAAACGCCGATAGCGCACTCTATAAGAATCAGAGTGATATAGACCTTTATAACGAGAAGATAGCTGCCTGCACCGAAAGAATAGAAAAGACAAAGGCACAGCTTGAAGAATATACCGACGGAACTCTTAGTGACAAAATAAAGAGACTTTCCGAAGAAATGGAAAATGTACTTGCGGAAAAGGCAAACGCTGAGGCATCAATTGCAAGTGCTAAATTTGCGAGAGAAGAAGCAGAGGATAATGTTGAAAAAGCAGAAACAGCTCTTTCAGAACAAAGTCTTATGGCGCTTTCAAAAGAAAAAGATTATGCTCTTGCAGCAGATAAGACCAAGGTTTCTGAACTTCGACTTTCCGAGGCAAAGGATAAGCTTTCCGAAATTCAGGGTCAGGACAACGAGCTTGCAAGAAAGCTTTCGGATGCTGTGAGTCTTGTTGAGGGCGGAGAGGAAAAGATAGCCGAGGCGGAAAAGAATATTGCGGAGTGTAAAGCCCGTCTCGAAGCCAAGATCCGTGAAAGCTATGACCTTGAAAGAAAAATTACCGAAATAAGAAATCACGAGCGAGAGCTTATGAATGACAAGGAGGTATTTTTCAAGGAGCTGACAAGATGCGAAACAATACTTGAAAACAACAGAAATACATACGATACCCTCACAGCGAAGCTCTTCGAGGAATATGAGCTTACATATTCGGAAGCGGAGGCTATGAATCTTCCCGAACCTACAGCGGAGTTCAATACTGAACTTGCATCAGTCAAGGCAAAAATAAGAGCATTGGGTTCAGTAAATGTAAATGCTGTTGAGGAATACAAGGAAACCAGGGAACGCTACGACTTTATGACCGCACAGATAAGTGACCTTGAAGAATCCAAAAAGAGCCTTGAAAATATCATTTCAAGACTTGAAAAGGATATGAAGGTTATGTTCAGTGCGGCGATGGAAAAGATAAACGAAAGCTTTAAAGAGGTATTCGTAGAACTCTTTGGCGGTGGAAGCGCCGAGATTGTTATAACAGAGCCGGACAATATACTTGAAAGCGGTATCGAAATTAACATCCAGCCTCCCGGAAAAATGGTTAAGAGTCTGTCGCTTCTTTCCGGCGGTGAACAGGCATTTACAGCAATTGCACTTTATTTTGCAATTCTTAAGGTTAACCCCGCACCCTTCTATATATTTGACGAAATCGAAGCGGCACTTGACGATGTTAATGTTGCAAGATTCGGCAAGTACTTAAAGCGCAACAGTAAGAGTACACAGTTTATTGTTATTACTCACAGAAGAGGTACAATGGAATCTGCGGATACTCTTTACGGCGTAACAATGCAGGAAAAGGGTGTATCCAACTTCCTTAAGGTCAATATTGAGGATGTTGAAAAGAAGACAGGTGTCAAGCTTTCGGAACGCTGATACATATATGTCAAAATAAAAAAATTTGAATAGTATAAACTACAGGAATAAATTAAGGAGTCAGTACAAATGGGAATAAAAGTAGTAAAATTCGGTGGAAGCAGTCTTGCCGATGCAAATCAGTTTAAAAAGGTAGCTGCTATTATAAAAGCAGACAGCGAGAGAAGATATGTTGTTCCGTCTGCACCGGGAAAAAGATTCAAGGAAGACGACAAGGTAACAGACCTTCTTTACAGAAGCTTTGAAAATGCCGGAAAGCCTGAATTTGAGGAAGTTTTCGGAAAAATTCGTGACAGATACAGTGACATTGTAAGAGACCTCGGAATTGAGCTTGATCTTGACGCGGAGCTTCGTGACATTGAAACCTGCATACTTAACAAGGCAGGTCGTGATTTTGCCGCAAGCCGTGGCGAATATCTCAATGCTAAGATACTTTCAAAGTATCTCGGATATGAATTTATTGATGCGGCAGAAGTGGTATTTTTCAATGATGACGGCACACTTGATGCAGAAAAGACAAACACAGTACTTTCCGAGAGACTTGAAAATACAGAAAGGGCAGTTATTCCCGGATTTTACGGATCAATGCCCAATCACACAATTAAGACATTTTCAAGAGGTGGTTCGGATATTTCCGGCGCGATTGTTGCAAGAGCTGCCAAGGCTGATGTCTATGAAAACTGGACAGATGTATCCGGTTTCCTTATAGCTGACCCGAGAATAATCGACAATCCTGCTCCCATTGAGCTTATTACCTACAGAGAGCTTCGTGAGCTTTCATACATGGGTGCAACAGTTCTTCATGAGGATTCCATATTCCCGGTAAAAATTGCAGGTATTCCGATTGAAATTAAGAACACCAACGCACCGCAGGACAAGGGAACAAGAATCGTAGCCTCTTGCCGTGATACAAACAAGGATATGACAAATGTTATCACAGGTATTGCAGGAAAGAAGGGCTTCTCTGTTGTAACTCTTGAAAAGGATATGATGAACGAAGAAGTTGGCTTTGGAAAGAAAGTACTTGAAGTGCTTTCAAAGTACGGACTTTGCTTTGAGCATCTTCCATCAGGTATTGATACAATGGGTATTGTTCTTGACGGAAACAAGCTTCTTGGTTTTGAGGATGACCTTATTGCAGACCTCTTTGCAGCAACAGCTTCTGACAGCATAAACATTGAAAATAATATCTCTCTTGTAGCTGTGGTTGGAAGAAAGATGAGAAATGCCCAAGGGACAGCCGCAAGAGTGTTTAATGCTCTTGCAAAGGCAGGTATCAACATTCGTCTTATCGACCAAGGCTCCAGCGAGCTTAACATCATTGTAGGTGTTGACACAAAGGATTTTGAGGAAGCAATAAAGGCTATCTACAACGAGTTTATACACTAATCCGGTACGATGTATAAAGGCGTGAATCAAAAAGGATTCACGCCTTAGCTATATAAAAAGCATCTCACTATAATAAGTGAGATGCTTTAAATATTACATATTCAATTAAATAGTGAAAAATTCAGCAAGCTTTCCTGTTACAATTCCCGCATCTGCAAGACCACCGATAACGGAGGAAACAAGGATTATTACAAGGAAAACGGGAGCAATATATTTTATAACAACTCTGAACAGTACCTTGCCCTTGAATTTTCCGCTTATTTCAACTTCATCCTCAATAGTCTTTGTTTTAATAACAAAGTTTATAAAGAGACAAACAAGAAGTGC
>JAFWWX010000368.1 GCA_017517985.1 Clostridia bacterium
AACCCCACCTTTGTAAAGGCGGGCGACCCGGTATCCTCCGCATACGGAGCTTTCGGGAAGTTTACTCTTGAAAATAATATAAAGCTTTCCGATATTGAAAAAATTATGATGACCGGAGTAGGCTCAAGTTTTATAGAGGACAACCTCTACGGTATACCTGCCCTGCACAAGACAGAATTTGACTGTGTGGGTCTTGGTGGACTATATCTTTCCGGTCTTTCCGATGCGATAATCGGAAGTCTTGGAACGGGTACTGCTATGGTACACGCAACAAAAGACGATGGTATCGAATATCTTGGTGGTACAGGCGTTGGTGGCGGTACTCTTATCGGACTTTCCAAAAAGATGCTGGGCGTTTCAAATGTAGATAATCTTGTTGAGCTTGCCACAGAGGGCGACCTTGGAAACGTGGATCTGCGCATTTCGGACATTACAAGCCGTGAAATGCACCCCGGACTTCCGGATTTTATGACAGCGGCAAACTTCGGAAAACTGTCAGATGTGGCACACAGAGCAGATGTAGCTCTTGGTGTTATAAATCTTGTGTTTGAATCTGTCGGTGTACTTGCTGTATTCTCGGCGAGAAGATTCGATATTAAAGACATTGTTCTTACGGGAAATCTTACCACAATTCCCCAGTCAAAGCCTATCTTTGAAAACCTTTCGCAGATGTTCGGCGTAAATATCATTATTCCCGAAAACGCCCAGTACGGAACGGTTATCGGTGCAGCGCTGTCGGGTGAGGAGTCCCTGACAAAGAGAATCGGAAAATAAAAGTATCGGGCGGATAATATCCGCCCCTACAACAAAAAACGCCCTACAAAAATAATACGATACAACAAGGCAATTGCACTGTTTGGAAGAACATTGCCCTACCCGAGGAGCTTTGCGAGTCGGGCAAAATTGTGGGTCAAGGGAGTCCTCGACTCCACAGCTCGAGGCGTCGGGGACGGAGTCCCTGACAGAGAGAGCAACAGGGCAATCGCACTATTGGGAATATTATTGCCCCGCCCGAGGAGCTTTGCGAGTCGGGCAAAACTCGTGGGTCAAGGGAGTCCTCGACTTCCTTGCAGGGGCGTCGGGGACGGAGTCCCTGACAAAAAAGGCAAAACAAAAATCAACGGAGGTTATGCGATGCTGATAGGAGCAAGCACCAGGTCTTTTGGCGGAATGTCTGTGCAAAAGGTTGCGGAAATATTCTCGGAAAGCGGACTTTCCTGCGCTGAGCTTTGCTTTTGTCAGTCGGAGCTTTCCGGCTGGAAATATAATCTTTGCGGTTATGAGCCTTTGCCCTGTGCTGAAGGTGTTCTGAATGCGGTTGAGGTTTTCCGAAGTTACGGTATCAATGTTTCTGCACTCGGAGTTTACAACTGCTTCTGGAGTGGAACTGTTTCGGAAATATCCGATTCCTTTCGTCTTTTCAGCGAATACTGCGCTCTTGCAGAAAGCTGTAATATAAAGATGCTAGCAACACACGGCGGTGCGTTGACGGCAAGACCTTTTTCGAGGGATTCCGGATATTTTTACAGAAAGCTCTGTGACGGATTTGTCTATGCTTGCATTGAGGCGGAAAAACGAGGACTTACGGTTGCCGTTGAATACGGTCCGGGCGATGCCATTGAGAACAGCGGTGACTACTACGATCTTGTGCGGTATGTAAAGGGAAGTCTTGGCAGAGCTAATATGCTGAAATGTATCCGTACACCGGTCTTGGATGCAGAGGGGCTGTCTGACAGCGATATATCGCTGTTTCACATAAAGGACAGAAAGACAGACGGAAGATATTACGAGCGATTCGGTGACGGGAACTGCGATTTTTCGGCATTTTTCGACACTGCGGAAAAAAATCCCGACATTCCCCTTATATTTGAGTATATAAACGCACAGAACATACAGCGTACGGTAAGGGAATTTAAAAATGCTATGAATATATTTTGTAAGAAGTAATTTTGCAACAAAAAATCAAACCGACGGAAAGGAGATACTGTGAAGCTGAAATTTTTACTGAAATCAATAATGCTAGCGGCACTTGTGGCAGTATCCGTAACCCTTTCCGGCTCTGCTTACCGCAATACGCAGGATTTTTCCGAAAATTACGATGCTATAGACAGCGTTGAACGGGAGAAGTCGGAGGTAGTAACTCCGCAGACGACGGAGAATCCGGAAATACCAAAAGAGAATACAGATAGCGCGCAGAGTGCTGAAAATACAGAGTATACAGAGGAAGTTTCCGAAAAGCCCCAAAAGGTAATACTAGATGTACCGTACATAAACCAAAGAATGTATTTCCCCAACGGATGTGAATCTGTTTCCGCTGTTATGGCTATGCAGTATTTTGGAATAGACATTACTCCCAGTAAATTTATATCAGACTATCTTGATATGGGAACAATGCCCCATATAAGATATGGCAGATGGGTGGCATGCGACCCAAGACTTCAGTTTCCGGGTGACCCGAGAAACAGTACGGGTTGGGGGTGCTATCCAGAGGTTATAAAGAACGCCATTGACAAAATGGAGCTTGAAAATCATCAGGCTGTTGTACTTAAAGATGTTTCGCTCTCAACTCTGTGTTCCGAGTTTATAGACAATGGTATTCCGGTTGTTTTCTGGGGAACTATTGATATGGAAAAGCCTGTTCCGTGGGTAACCTGGACAATAGACGGAACGGACAGTACTCACACCTGGATTTCGCCCTTCCACTGCCTTCTTCTTGTGGGCTATGACAGCGAAAATTATTATTTCAACGACCCTTGGCGTGAAAAGGGGAAAGCCTATTCAAAAGAAGCTGTTGAAATTGCATACAGCGGTGTTGGTCGTGAGGCTCTTGTCATTGTGGAAAAGGCGTAAATTTATATGAAGATACTGTTTTTTAAGAGCTGTTGTTTCTAATAAAATTTTTGAAAACTCTTGCAAAACGGAAATTTGTATGTTATCATATAAGTTAAGATTGTAAAAATTAGAAAATATTTTTGAAAAGGATGATATAAAATGCAGAATTTAGAAAAGACAATGGACAAAATCGTTGCATACTGTAAGGGCAGAGGTTTTGTATACTCAGGCAGTGAAATTTACGGCGGTCTTGCAAACAGCTGGGACTACGGTCCTTTGGGCGTTGAGCTTAAGAACAATGTAAAGAAGGCTTGGTGGAAGAAGTTCGTTCAGGAATCCAAGTACAATGTTGGTCTTGACAGTGCTATCATTATGAACCCCAAGACTTGGGAGGCATCAGGCCATCTCGGTGGTTTCTCTGACCCCCTTATGGACTGTAAGAAGTGTAAAACAAGACATAGAGCAGATAAGCTCATTGAAGATTATGTAGCACAGAACAATCTTTCCGACAACCCTGCAGGTATGTCTGATGCTGAAATGATGGCTTACATCAAGGAACATGGTATTGTTTGTCCTGATTGTGGTTCTGACGATTTTACCGACATCCGTAAGTTCAATCTTATGTTCAAGACTTTCCAAGGTGTAACAGAGGACTCCACAAGTACTCTTTATCTCAGACCCGAAACGGCACAGGGTATCTTTGTAAACTTCAAGAATATCCAGAGAACAACAAGAAAGAAAATTCCTTTCGGTGTTTGTCAGATAGGTAAGTCCTTCAGAAATGAAATTACTCCCGGTAACTTCACATTCAGAACAAGAGAATTTGAGCAGATGGAGCTTGAATTTTTCTGCGAGCCCGGTACAGACCTTGAATGGTTTGCATATTGGAGAGGCTTCTGCCGTGACTGGCTTGTAAACCTCGGTATGAAGGAAGAAAATCTTAGACTTCGTGACCACGATCCGGAAGAACTCAGCTTCTATTCCAAGGCTACAACAGACTTCGAGTTCCTGTTCCCGTTCGGCTGGGGCGAGCTCTGGGGCGTAGCCGACAGAACAGACTACGACCTTACACAGCACATAAAGCACTCCGGCGAAGGACTTGAATACTTCGACCAGGAAGCAAACAAAAAGTATGTTCCTTATGTTGTTGAGCCTTCTCTTGGTGCAGACAGAGTTACTCTTGCGTTTCTTATTGACGCATATGACGAAGAAGTACTTGAGGGCGGTGACACAAGAACAGTTCTCAGACTTCACCCGGCGCTTGCTCCCTTCAAGCGGCAGTTCTTCCTCTTTCAAAGAAGCTCTCCGAAAAGGCAGGCGAGGTTTACGACGAACTCTGTAAGTACTTTATGGTTGACTTTGACGATGCAGGCTCTATCGGTAAGAGATACAGAAGAGAAGATGAAATCGGAACTCCCATTTGTATTACTTACGACTTTGAATCTGAAAATGACGGCTGTGTAACTGTCCGTGACAGAGACACAATGGCTCAGGAAAGAATCAAGATAGAAGACCTTAAGGCTTATATCGAGGCAAAGATTGCGTTCTGATTTTGAATAAGTAAAATGTAGGACTGCGGCAAAGTGTTTGCTGTAGTCCTGATTTTTTGGGTAAAAGAATGTGGAATTCCGAATTTTCTCTGTCAGGGACTCCGTCCCCGACGCCTCGAGCTGTGGAGTCAAGGACTCCCTTGACCCACGAGTTTTGCCCGACTCGCAAAGCTCCTCGGGCGGGGCAATAATATTCCCAATAGTGCGATTGCCCTGTTGCTCTCTCTGTCAGGGGCGTCGCCCCCAACACCCC
>JAFWWX010000369.1 GCA_017517985.1 Clostridia bacterium
GCTACAAAACGGTAACGGATATAAAAGAGGCAAAAGCATCTGCAAAGGGCAAAAACACAATAGACCTCTCATCCTTTGATGAGGCAATCCCTGCGGATAAAGCGGTAAATTCCGAAAACAAGGCAGGAATGAATCTTGATGATTTTTTTGAGAATAACTGAACATAAAGCACATATTGTTTTCGAAAATGAGGGCAAAAACTACTTATGAAAATAAAATCCTGTGAAATAAAGAATTTTGGAAAGTTTTGCGATAAGACAGTAGATTTTGACGATAAAATAACTGTTATCAAGGGTAGAAACGAGTCCGGCAAAAGCACGCTTTCCGCCTTTATAAAATATGTCCTTTACGGATTTTCCGGCAAAGGCAGAGATGAAAGAAACAACGAAAAACTGAAATATACTCCGTGGAACGGACTTAAATGCTCCGGCGCTGTTATACTTGAAGACGGCAGCCATGACCTTTACAGAGTGGAAAGAAGCTCTGATGGGAAATCCTCAAAGGGAAAAATACTCAACTCTCTAGGAACAGAATGTTTTGAGGGGCAGGATGCCGGAGAGGCATTTTTTGGCATTGACGCTTCGGCGTTTGCGAAGAGCTCTTTTGTGGGGCAGAATGACATTGAACCGAACGACATAAAGGACCTTGGAGGTAGCCTTGAAAAGCTTTTGCTCAAGGGCGAGAGCGATGATGCGGACTTTGATAAAGCGATAAAAACTCTGGGCGCAGAAAAGAATAAGCTTTACAATAAAATGCGAAGCACAGGGAAGATTTTTGAGCTTGAAGAGAAAATATTTGAGCTTAAAAAGCAAAGAATGTCCCAATCGGAAAATATAAAAAAGCTTAATGCTTCAGAATTTGCTCTGTCCGAAACAGAAAAAAATCTTTCACAGACAAATTCCCATCTCGAAGGTCTTTATGCCGAGGCTGAAAACATAGAGGCTTACAGGGCTTGTGTGCTTCTTGAAAAAATTGAAGAAGCTCAGGCGAAATACCGTGATTCCGAAGAAGAATATCTTGCTGTGAAGAAAGCTGTGTCAAGAAACGGCTTTGTACCTGACAGACAGTATCTTGATAAGGTGTCGGCGCTGTATTCCGACTGCCGTATAGCAATGCCGGAATATATTTCCGCCGAAAGAGAGCTTGAAACAGCACACCTTGAATACAAGTCTCAAACAGATAGAATTCACGAGGGGAACAAATTCGATTCCGGCATTGATGCCGATGATTCGGTTGTGAAAAGTGTAGTTCATAAAGCAGAAAAAACAATGTCTGATATAAAGAGGTTTAAAACACTTGCAATTGTTTTTCTGTGTCTTGTTGTTACAATTCCTGTGTCTGTAATAATGTTTGTGCTATCGTCAAAAAAGAAAAAGCAGTTATCGGAATTACTGTCGGAGTATGGATTTGCCACTATATCCGGACTTGAGAAATTCAGCGTGCTTTATGACAGTATTTATCCAATACTTTCAAAGAGTCGTGAGGATATAGCAAAAGCAGAAAAACTGCTTGAAGAAAAGAAAAAAAGATGTATGTCGGTAAGATTACAGCTTAATGATTTGCTTTCGGATATAGGCTATTTCCCGGATTCCGAAAATACACATATGTATTTTGAGGATGTGGGTGAAAGATTGATTCCGGAGCTTCGTATAGATGTTGACAAGCTTGAGAAAAGCTTTGCCGGATATTCAGGAAGTAAAAGCTCATACGAAGCGCTTATTTCGGTTAGCGATATTGAAAATCTCCGTTTTCTTGCATCAAAAAAAGGCAGTGAACCTCCAAAACGTGCAAAGGAAGAGGTTGACAGAGCCATCAAATATGACGAGGGTGCAAAAGCACTTTTGTCAAGAAAGTATTCGGAACTTGAGAGGGATGTTGCGAGACTGAGCGCAGTAGTTGCCGACCCTGCAGAGCTAGAAGATGAAATCTGCCGGCTTGAAGTTGAACTTCGCGAAGCGAAACTTCACACTGATGCAATTGAACTTGCAATTGAGCTTATAGAGAAAGCGAGAGAGGATGTAAGGGGAAATGTATTTCCGGAAATATCCGAAAGAGCAGGAGAGCTGTTTTCAAAGTTTTCCGGTGGAAAATACAGAGGACTATTCTTTGACAAGGATTTTACTTTAAAGGTTCTTGAAAAGAACGATACGGAAACAAGAAAAATAGGCTACCTCAGCTCCGGTGCAATCGACACGGCATATATAGCTTTGCGAGTTGCTCTTGCCGAATATATGTGTAAGGATAAGCCGATACTTGTTTTTGATGATTCTTTTGCAAAAATTGATGATGAACGACTATCTGTAATCCTTGAAACACTTGAAAAACTGTCGGAGGAATATCAGGTAGTGATACTGTCCTGTCACGCAAGAGAGGCGGAGATGCTTCGCAGAAGATGCAGAGTTGTAAGTATTGATGAATAACAGGTGAAATAAAAAGTATCCTTGACGGTTGTCACCCCAAAATATGTGGAAATTTTTTCAGTATACTTTTTGCAATTTCCGTATAATATATAATATATGCCAATTATTTTATTATGCGGAGGTGCCGGCGTGAAAAAGGGAACAAATCATAAATACCGTGAAATAATAGAACGATACTGCAATATTATAGATGCAAATGCCGCAATCGTAAGAACTGACTGTGACAAGGATATTACTTACGAATGTCTGTCAAGAGCAGAATGTGAAAAGAAATTCGGCGGATGTAAGAATACAAAATACGGAAATATGTAAAAAGGAACTGTGCACCTTGATTGGATGCACAGCTCTTTTTTGTATTAAGACTAATGACAATTAATGTTTTAATTTAAATTTGTCAAGGATAAGTACTGCTCCGATACAGGTGAAAATCATTTCGGGAAGCATATAGGCACCGTTATAGAGAAGCGAGTAGATGTAAGGGTTATTGAAGCCTGCGTCAAGTGCAGAGGAACTCCAGATTGTGACCCCGGAAATATAGTGACACAGAAATCTTAGAACACAGGCAAGCACAATGCCACTTACCTGACGTTTAATGCCTCCGTTACCAAAGATTCCTGAAAGTCCCAAAACAGTAAATGCAATAATATAGTCAAACAGGAAGCATATAATCAATACCATAGGAGTAAGTCCCCAGCCGACAGCACCGGAAACAAGTGCCTGAAGACCGGAATATACAAAGCCTGCTCCCAGCCCCCATTTTACTCCGTGACGCAGGGAAATAAGACATATCGGGAGCATTGAAAAAAGAGTGATAGAGCCGCCGAAAGGCATTTCCCAAATTTTTATAAGACTCAGCACGAATGCAAGTGAAACCATCACAGCACATTCAACAAGAATAGATAAATTTTTGTTTTTCATAAATAACCACCTTAAAATGTAAAATAAAAAACCGCACACTTAATATCGGTGCGGTAAAAATACATTTTTATTACAAAATAATTCTTCCTACGCCGGTATTATCCGAACAGGTTAAAAGGGTTCGGAAATATATTCCGTCTCAGCCGAGAAGTCTCAGCACCCCTGAATATTAAGTATGGCGGTATTGTATCTCTGTGTGTCGACCCACAGATTCTGCATATGCGGTAAACATTTACCACAGATAATTATATTATCGTTGAAGTTGTAATTCAAGGGCGAATCGTGAATATTCTGAAAACAAATTATGTGTATAGAAGCCTATTTAAAGTATAAAATATTCTATATAGTATCAAAATGTAAGTAGTTGTTGACAAATCACGATAATGAGGTTATAATTAAAAAGTATAATTGTTAGAAAAGGCAGGTGACAGAATGAGAATCAAATATTACGGGACTTCGGCTGCGGAAGGCTTTCCGGGGATATTTTGTCAGTGCAGTGCGTGCAAAAGAGCAAGAAAGCGTGGCGGCAAAAATATTCGTACCCGTTCCCAGAGTGCAATTGACGAAAGACTTCTTATTGATATGTGTCCGGATACCTATATGCATATTATAAACTATGGTCTTGACCTAACAAAGATAAAGTCCGTGCTTATAACACATTCCCATTTTGACCACTTTGACCCTGATGTTTTTGCCTGTTTTTCCGGAGGAATGGCAAAGAGACGAACAAAGGAAAAGGTCGATGTATACGGAGGTAAAAGTGCAATAGATCGATTGTCGGATGTTGCAACGGACAGAATAAATCTGCATCTTGTGAAGGAATATACACCATTTGAAGTGAATGGCTACAGAATTATTCCCATTCCTGCACAACACTCCTCAAGAGCATCATCCTACAATTATATAATTTCAAAGAGACGAAAAACAATTCTTTACGGACACGATACAGGTATATATACTCAGGAAATATATGATTTTATAAGAGAGAGCAAAATAAAATTTGATCTCTTGTCACTTGACTGCACATACGGTGTAAAGCATAAAGACAACTGCGACCATCACATGAATCTTGATGCTGTGAAAAGTGTTGTTGATAAGTTTCGAGCGATAGGTGCTGTGAAGAAAAATGCCGTTGTTATTGCAAATCATTTTACTCATTTTTGTGAAAATACTTATGACGAGCTTTGTAAAATAACAAAAGGCAGCGGTGTCACTGTCAGCTTTGACGGAATGGAAGTGGAAATATAAGGCTGGTTTTGTGCAAAGTGATAAAAATATCTTTTTTTGAACCTAACTATTGCATTTTTACAAATTAATGGTATAATATATATAGTAATATTTTTGAAGAAAGGAAGCGGCAGAAAAAGTCGTTTCCTTTTTGTTATGATTAGAATGTACTAATTTCAGGAAAGGATTAAAAAGCAATGGCAAAAGAAAACTCAGCAAAGAGAGCCAAAAATATTGCGGAAAAGATTTCCGGACTGATACGCGAAGCGGTGGAAGACTGTGGCTGTACTCTTTGGGATGTCGAGCTTGTTAAGGAGGGCGCAGATTTATCTCTCGTTATAAGTATTGACAAAGAGGGAGGCGTAAGCCTTGAGGACTGCGAGATGGTTAATGATGCTGTAAACCCCATCATTGATGAGAACGACCCCATTGATGAGGGTTATTTCCTTGAAGTATCCTCGGCAGGCCTTGAAAGAGAGCTTTCAAAGCCCGAACACATAAGGGCATATATTGGAAGCCCGGTAAATGTTAAGCTTTACGCACCGATAGACGGAAGAAAGAGTTTCGAGGGTACACTCAAAGCCTATAACGAAGAAGAAAAAACAGTGACCGTACTTGAGGGTGAAAATGAAACAGTAATAGAACAGTCCAAAATTGCGGTTATGAAAAATACGGTTGAATATTAATATTTATAGATTCGGAGGAAAAAAGAAAAATGAACAAAGAGTTTTTCAAAGCACTTGATTTGCTTGAACGCCAGAAGGGTATTCCCAAGGAGTACATGAAGGAGAAGGTTGAAGCGGCTCTTCAGGCTGCATTCAGAAAGGAAACCGGCACAACAAACGTAAAGGTTGTCCTTGATGATGTGAAGATGGATGTCAAGGTTTATCAGCAGCTTGCTGTAATTGACATTGAAGAAGAGGAACGCAAGGCAAAAGAAGAGTACGAAAGACGTGAAGCTGAAAAGGCAGCTCTTGCGGCAGAGCTTGCAGCTCAGGAAGATGAAGGCGAAGAAGTTGAGGAAGAGGAAGAAGATGACGGCTTTGTATTCAACAAGGAGCTTTCCAAAAAGCCTGAAGAAAAGAAGGAAAGATATGGCTTTAGATTCAATCCGAATCTTCATATAACAGTTGAAGAAGCTCAGAAAAAGAGCAAGAGATATAAAGTTGGCGATACTTACGAAATAGAAATAAAGCCCAAGAACTTCGGAAGAATTTCCGCCCACGCAGCAAAGCAGGTTATCGTTCAGGCGATAAAGGAAGCTGAACGCGGAATGATGATTAAAGAATATGAAAGCAAGAAAGAAGAAATAGTAACAGCAGTAGTTTCAAGAATCAACCCCATAAACGGTGATGTTACTCTTGAAATCGGTAAGAACGCAGTTGTTCTTTTCAAAAAGGAACAGATTCCCGGAGAAGAACTTCATGAGGGCGATGTTGTAAGAGTATATGTCCTTGAGGTTAAGAAGGAAACTGAAGGTAAAGGACCTGCGGTTGTTCTTTCAAGAACTCACGCAGGATTTGTAAAGAGACTCTTTGAACTTGAAGTTCCGGAAATTCAGGACGGTACTGTAATTATCAGCTCTGTTGCGAGAGAAGCAGGCTCCAGAACAAAGATTGCTGTATATTCAAGAGATGAAAATGTTGACGCAATCGGCTCTTGTATAGGTGCTAAGGGAATGCGTAAGAACAACATTACAAAGGAACTTGCAGGCGAAAAGATTGATATTGTAAAGTACAGCGAAGACCCTGAGGAATTTATCAAGGCTGCGCTTGCTCCGGCGCAGGTAGTATCCGTAACACTTGCGGAAGATGGCTCAAAGGCGTGCACAGTGCTTGTTGACGAAGATCAGCTTTCACTTGCAATCGGTAAAAAGGGTCAGAATGCAAGACTTGTTGCAAGACTTACCGGCTACAAGATAGACATCAAGAGTGCCGCAGATATGAGAAGAGCTGCCCTTGAGGATCTTGCTACCGGAAAAACTGAAGCTACAACCTCTTTCGGTGCTGCATTTGCACAGGCACTTGCAAGCAAGATGGCGGTGGAAAACAATCAGGAACAGGACGAAGAAAAGACAGAGGAAGTCGAAGAATAATGCAGGCTGACTGCAAAAACATAAATTCAACTGTAGTGTGAAAATGGAATACCAATGAGTAACTCGGTGATTTGGAGGACTAATGGTAAAAAAGATACCCGAAAGAAAATGCATGGGATGCGCAGAGAAATTTCCAAAGAAAGAGCTTCTGAGGATAGTTCGTACCCCCGAAGGCGAAATATCGGTTGACCTTACCGGAAAGAAAAACGGTAGAGGCGTGTATATATGTAAAAACCCGGAATGTTTTAAAAAAGTACGCAAGGGTGATAAGCTTTCAAGAAGCCTTGAAGAGAAGGTTTCAGAGGCTATTTACGATGAGATATCAGAGATGCTGAACGGCGGTGAGTGCTGATGTATGTGAATATCGGAGAAGGCATAGATGTTCTGAAAGTAGAGGAAAAAATCGTCGGAGCTATGGGACTTGCAAAAAAGGCAGGCAAGCTTATAACCGGCGGCGAGATGTGTGAAGAAACCATAAGAGCCGGAAAGGCTGAACTTACGGTTCTTTGCTCGGATATGTCGGAAAATTCCGCAAAGAAGCTTTTCGCGGCACTGAGAAATTCTGCATCCCCCTACATAAGCCTTGATATCGGAAAGGAAGAGCTTGCCGAAAGGCTTGGGAAAAAGTCATTTGTGGTTTCTTGTGTGATTACCGATAAAGGTTTTGCAAAAATCATATATAAGGCTCTCGGTATTACCGAAGATGAGATTTTACACGAAAGTAAATGAAAGGTGAGTTGTTTATGGCGACAAGTTCAAATACAATTAAAATCAGTCAGCTTGCTAAAGACTTAAAGCTGAAGAATAAGGATCTTATAGATCTTCTTGTGGAAAACGGAATAGAAGGCAAAACCCACAGTATGGGACTTGACGATTCCGAATTCAGTATAATATTTAACGCAATAACAAAGAAAAGTACTGCTACCGAAGCGGATTTCTTTTCCTATAATGTAGATGAAAAGGCAGAAAAGTCCGAAGAAAAGCCGAAGTCTGCAAAGAAGGCTGATACAGCAAAGGAAAAGGCTGAAGAAAAGACTGCTGAAGTAAAATCGGAAGCAAAATCCAAGGAAAAGGCTGAAGAAAAAACCGAATCAAAGGAAGCTAAGTCCGAACCCAAAGTTGAAGTAAAACCTGAGGTGAAGGCTGAAGTAAAGCAGACTGTTAAGACAACAGAAAAAGAAGAATCTGTTGCAGCTGCTGTTGAAAAGAAACCCTTTGAAAAGAAGCCTTATGGCGACAAAGCTACAGGTGACAGACCTGCATATGGCGAAAGAAAGCCTTATGGTGATAGACAGACCGGTGACAGACCCGCACACGGCGAAAGAAAGCCTTACGGCGAAAGACCATCCGGTGACAGACCCGCATACGGCGAAAGAAAGCCTTATGGCGACAGACCTTCCGGTGACAGACCTGCATACGGTGAAAGAAAGCCTTTCGGCGATAAGCCTTCCGGAAACTTCGGTGACGGAAAATTCGCAAAAAAGCCTCAGAACGGAAAGAGCGATAAGAGAGGTGGCTTTGGCGGTATGGGCAGAGAGGACGAGGACGGAAATCAGTCTGTACGCCAGCCCAGTATAAAGCCGGTATTCGATAAGGATGGCCGTGCAAAGAGCCGTTACAAGAGCGAAAATGTAGAAAAGAAGTCCTTTGATGCGGAAGCTCAGGACGGAAATATCAGACTTGTTGACCTTCGTGCAGGTGAAGTTGATCTTTCCAAGTACGATGAAAAGTATGATAAGCTTGCCGGTAATGCAGGTTACGACGAAAACGCTCCTAAGAAAAAGAATGCAAACACAGGAAACGCAAAGAACGCTCAGAGAGGCCAGGGTGGTAAAAACGGCAGAGGCGAGTTTGCAGGTAAGGGCGATATGTCATTCAGAGGCAAGGACAGAAAAGATAAGAACGGTAAGAAGGGCAAGGCTAACAATATGCCTGCAGAGCCTGTAAAGAAATTCACAGGACCTGTAACAATTCCGGACGAAATTATGATTTCCGACCTTGCGGCAACACTTCGTATCACAACCGGAGAGGTTGTAAAGAAGCTTCTTATGATGGGGCTTGATATGGCAAGTGTGGGCGCGAATAAGATTATAGATTTTGATACAGCATATCTTGTAGCCGACGAGCTTGGCATTGTTGCAGAAAAAGAAGTAATTGTAACTCTTGAAGAAAAGCTCTTTGTTGAAGAAGAAGATACAGAGGACAAGCTCCGTCAGAGAAGTCCTGTAGTCTGTGTAATGGGTCACGTTGACCACGGTAAGACTTCACTTCTTGACGCCATAAGAGATACTCACGTTACAAGCGGTGAAGCAGGCGGTATTACACAGCATATCGGTGCTTACAGAGTAAATATCAACAACAGGGACATCACATTCCTTGATACTCCCGGTCACGAAGCATTTACTGCGATGAGAGCAAGAGGTGCTCAGGCAACAGATATTGCGATACTTGTTGTTGCTGCGGATGACGGTATTATGCCTCAGACAGTTGAAGCAATCAACCACGCAAAGGCAGCAGGAATCCAGATAATCGTTGCAATCAACAAGATGGATAAGCCTGCGGCAAACCCCGATAGAGTTAAGCAGGAGCTTGTAAACTACGAACTTCTCCCGGAAGACTGGGGCGGAGATACAATATGCGTTCCGGTTTCTGCTCTTAAGCACGAGGGTATTGATGAGCTTCTTGAAATGGTACTTCTTGTTGCAGATATGAAAGACCTTAAGGCAAATCCTGATAAGGCTGCAAAGGGTATTGTAATTGAAGCGAAGCTTGATAAGGGTAGAGGCTCTGTTGCAACAATTCTTGTACAGGACGGTACACTCCACACAGGTGATATTGTTATTGCCGGTATGGCGACAGGCAGAGTCAGAGCGATGACAAATGACAGAGGCGAAACAGTAAAGGTTGCAGGTCCTTCTGTACCGGTTGAAATTATCGGTCTTTCCGGCGTTCCGGACGCAGGCGATGAGTTCAGAGCCGTTGCTGATGAAAAGATGGCAAGAGCACTTGTTGAAAAGAGAAAGACAGAAGCTAAAGAAGCAGAATTTAAGGCAAACAGCAAGGTTTCTCTTGAAGATCTCTTCAGCCAGATTAACGATGGAGCAAAGGAACTTACAATTATTGTTAAGGCAGACGTTCAGGGTTCCTGCGAGGCTGTTAAGTCCAGCCTTGAAAAGCTTTCAAACGAAGAAGTTAAGGTTCGTGTTATTCATTCAGCTGTAGGTGGTATCAACGAAAGCGATGTTATGCTTGCAGATGCATCCAATGCAATTATTGTTGGCTTTAATGTGCGTCCGGACAAAGGTGCTATTGACCATGCAGAAAGAAGCGGAGTAGATATCAGAACCTACAGAGTTATCTACGATATTATTGAAGAAGTTAAGGCGGCTCTTTGCGGTATGCTTGCTCCTGAATTTAAAGAGGTTGTACTTGGTCACGCAGATGTTCGTCAGACAATTCACGTTCCCGGAGTTGGAACAATCGCAGGCTCTTATATAACAGACGGTAAGGTTGCAAGAAATGCACAGATAAGAGTTGTGCGTGACGGTATCGTAATATTTGAAGACAAGATTTCCTCACTCAAGAGGTTCAAGGACGATGCAAAGGAAGTAGCGCAGGGCTACGAATGTGGTATCGGTCTTGAAAGATTTAACGATATCAAGGAAGGCGACGTTCTGGAAGCATTTATTATGGAAGAAGTAGAACGCAAGCTTGATTCGGTAAAAACCAATTCTTAAAAAGCCGGAGAATTGCTTTGGCGATGAAAGGAATCCAAAATAATGCCTAAAAAAAACAACTATCATACAGGCAGGGTAAACGAAGAAATCAGCCGTGAGCTTACGGAGATTTTACGAACAGTAAAGGATCCGAGAGTTTCCGGAAGCTTTATAAGTATACTCAGAGTTGATACGGCGTCGGACCTGAGAAATGCCACGGTTCACTACAGTGTGCTGGGTGAAGGTAAGGACGAAGTAAAAAAAGGACTTAAGAGCGCACAGGGGTTTATCAGACGCGAGCTCGCACAGCGACTGAATTTGCGCACAACACCGGAACTTTGCTTTGTGTACGATGATTCAATAGAACACGGAGCGCATATTGCAAAGCTTCTGGAGGATTTGAAGTAAAATAAAAAGAGGAGCAGGCGTGATAATGCTAAAACAGCATTTCACGCACTGCTCGGACACAAGGCATGGATTAAAATGTTGCCATCTGGCAAAATGGGGGGATAAAATGAGTAAAAAGAAAATCACTTCATTTTTTGGTACTGTTCTGACAGTACTGCTTTTTGGCGCGTTGATTGTTCAGAGTGTATTTTTTATAAGCCTTGTCCAGGGGGAAAGAGACGGTTCGTTGCCTCAATTTCCTGAAGGTGAAATAAAACTACTTGCTAATGAGATTTCTGACAGCAGTGACAGTGATACATCCTTCCTTTTTCCGTATTTTGTGGGAGTAATAACCTCTGACGGTAAATATGCCGGAGCATATGATGATGTTTCGGCGAGGGAAATTTTTGCATCCTTTGCAAGGGTTCTTGAAGCTTCCGCCGGTGGCACAGCCAAAAAAGTAGTATTTTCAAAACCAGAAAAGAAGTATGAATATCTTGACAATCTATATAATGCTAGCGACAATTGCTATTATGTAAAGTTGAGAAACGGAATGGAATTTTCCGTGCTTTGTCAGCTTATGTCAGATACATACGCAAAGGTGCCTGAAAATCCGGAGTTTGTCATTAGTGATATGTTTCTTGTGGGAGAATCGTCAGGTGAGGCGAGTATAATTGCGGTGGATTCATACGGAAATGTGCTTAAAATATTTCCTTCCGTAAATGTACCCTTTAACAACGAATATCTTCAGACATATAATAATACCGTAAAGGAAGAATTTGAGTTTGTAAGAATAGAGGGAAATGTACAGAGCGACAGAAACTGTTATTACCCCACATATAAGTATTCGATAAATTATACGAGTGCTCTAAGAAGACCCTTCAATGAGAGCTTTGATATAAGCGTTGACAGCGAGGACATAGGGGACTTTATAAGTGTATTCGGAATGAATTATGACAATACAAGATTTTACCGCAGAAGCACAGACGGCGCAATACTCTGTGTGGAGGATACAACCTCCTTTGAGATGACGCCTGATGGAACATTCAGTTTCAGTGCCGGTGAAAATGGCGGAAAGCTGAGTTTGTTTTTTGAAAACAGCGAAATTGTAGATTACAGCTTTTTCGATTATGTGACTGTTGCAAATAAAATAGTAGCTGATATTAACGCAAACAGAGCGGAAAGCTGTGCTGTATTATCTCTTGAGGATATTACTTACAGTGCAGGAGAGTGCAGATTTTACTACAACTACACAATTAATGGAATTGCGATTGAGCAGAATAATGGGTATGCACTTGAGCTTGTGTTTTACGCAGACAGTCTGATATATGCACAAGGAAAACCGGAAATAGTTATGCAGGATAAAGAATATCTAACGGAAATCCCACAAAAAGCAGCATACGCACTTATGGGAAAAGTTTCCGGTCCGGTGTTTTATTTCGGCCCTGAATACTGTTTCGGGGAAACAGAGGAAGAACAAAATCGTGCAGATATTCGCTGGACTGTCAGAGCAGAAAACAATGGCAGGAGGGACGGATAATGGATTTTTCAAAAGTAAAAATGTTTGTCTGTATTTGCCTTTTAATCGTTAATGCAATAATTGCAATACTGTGTATAAATCTTGTGAATGAAAAGAAATATATTCCGGAGACGGAGGCGCAGCTTGCAGAGCAGCATCTGTCCGGAATGGGAATAAATGTGGATTTTGATAAATCGGCAAGAAAGCTTTATAATCTTCCGGTTTACACTGTGCATAATACTGAGATAAGCAGTATCCCCAAGATTTATAAAAAAATCACAGAGACCTTTTTTGATGTTTCATTGGATGATGATGCATATGTCAAGACTCCCGATGGGTATAGTGTCAGTGTAAAAAATACGAGGGGTATTCTTCTTGGGACAGCATCTCTTGTCGGAAAAAACGGATTTGAGTGTTATGTGGAGAATACGGTAAATACAAAAGATATAAACGAAATATCCAGAATGCCATACTTGCAGAAGCTGAGTGAGAAGAAAAAGAGTGATGATTTTAAAACCGCTTCAAAGTTTGTGGATAGCGTATTTCAGGACTATGACACAAAGTTTTACCCTGTTGGAGAAAGAGATTACTCTGACGGGAAAATAGTTTGCTTTTGTGCAGAGCTGTCTGGTACAAAGGTTCTGAATCTGTACATAAATGTTTATGTAAAAAAAGGGAAAATAATATGCTGTGCCGGAAATATCACCGACTCTTTTCCTGAAAAGAAGTACAGTACGGAGCTTATAGACAGTATTGACCTTATGTATCTTATGCCCGATTACCTTAAAGGTAAAAGTAATAATTCAAAGATTGATGATATAAAAATAACTGAGTTCAGTATAAATTATAAAATGTTTGAGCTTAAAGAAAATGAACAGTATATAATTCCGGTATGGATGGTAAGTTATAAGGACAGAACAGGAAATATAAGCTATGCTATAATAGATGCAGTTACGGGCAGTAACACGGGAGAGCTGGAATAAACCGGCATAAAGAGCTTCCGGCTGGAAATGACAAACCTTTTGTCCTGCAAAGTATATAAAACGCGGCTATGCGTTGTATCGAAAGGAATGAGTATAGATTATGGATAGATTTGTAGTAAACGGCGGGAAACCACTCTGTGGCGAAATAGAGGTCGGAGGTATGAAGAACGCCGCGGTCGCAATTATCTTTGCAACAATACTTAATGAAGATGAGTGTGTTATAAGAAATCTTCCGGATATAAGCGACGTGGTGGACGGATTTGCAATACTTGAAAAAATGGGCGCAGATGTGGAACGTCTTGACAAAACCACCTACAGAGTAAATACAAAGAACGTGGAGTGCGGTTCTTCGCCGTACGATTATGTCAGAAAGATGCGTGCTTCATATTATATCCTCGGTGCAGAGCTTGGACGCTTTGGCAAAGCACATACTGCATATCCGGGAGGCTGTGACTTTGGTGTGCGTCCCATTGACCAGCACATAAAAGGATTCAGAGCACTGGGAGCAAGTGTTACAACAGTTGAAAGCGAAAAAAGCTTTATAGACTGCCAGAGCAGTGGCAGACTTGTGGGAAATACAGTATATATGGATGTTGTGTCTGTTGGGGCAACCATAAATATAATGCTTGCGGCATCCCGTGCAAACGGAGTTACAATTATAGAAAATGCTGCAAGAGAGCCACATGTAGTTGACCTTGCAAACTTCCTCAATGCATCCGGCGCGATGATTTCCGGTGCAGGAACAGACACAATTAAGATCAAAGGTGTGGAAAAGCTTAAAGGAACAGACTACACAATAATTCCGGATATGATTGAAGCTGGAACCTATATGATTGCCGCCGTAGCCACCGGAGGAGACCTTACCATAACAAATGTTATTCCGAAGCATCTTGATTCCGTTACTGCAAAGCTTATTGAAATGGGAGCAGAGGTCGAGGAGTTTGATGAAGCGGTGAGAGTAAAATCAACCGGAAAACTTTGCGGGATAGATGTAAAAACGCTCCCTTATCCCGGTTTCCCTACAGATATGAATCCTCAGATGGGAGTACTTATGTGTCTTGCCTCCGGCACAAGCGTTATGCGTGAAGGTGTATGGGATAACAGATTTAGATATGTCGAAGAGCTTAAACTTATGGGCGCGGACATACAAGTTGATCAGAGTGGAAAGATGGCAACTTTCAAGGGTGTTGATGCACTTCGAGGTGCCGCAGTACGTGCGGTTGACCTTCGTGCAGGTGCTGCAGTTATAGTCGCAGGGCTTGCGGCAAAGGGAACAACCGAAATAACACATATACATCATATTCAGAGAGGTTACGAAAACATCACGGAAAAACTCAGAGGTGTTGGCGCGGAAATTATTCTTATACCCGATTGATTATGATAATATTTGGGACTCCTGCACGGGGGTCCCATATTTTTTTATGTCTCGGGATAAAATAGAATATGTGTTCGACACAAATGTTTTTATAATTGTTCATTAAATCTGTATTGTATTTTTTTCTGCAAAATAATATAATATTTTCATAGTGAAATGTTGGATTTTATAGATGAAATTAATGTTTACGGAGGCAGAAGATGGCAAAGGATACAAAACCAAAGAAGGCAGCTCCCGAAGAAGTAACAGGAGAAGAAAACAGAAAGAAAGCCCTTGATACAACAATTGCCAAAATAGAAAAGGATTACGGCAAAGGCGCAATAATGAAGCTTGGTGAAAACACAAATATGAATGTCAGTGCAATTTCTACAGGCTCTCTGACTCTTGACCTTGCCCTTGGCATAGGCGGTATACCGAAGGGAAGAATTATTGAAATATACGGACCGGAATCATCCGGAAAAACAACAGTTGCACTTCATGTAATAGCAGAAGTGCAGCGTCAGGGTGGTGAGGCCGCTTTTATTGATGCTGAACACGCACTTGATCCGGTATATGCAAAGGCTCTTGGCATAAATATTGACGAGCTTCTTGTTTCACAGCCTGATTATGGCGAACAGGCTCTTGAGATTACCGAAGCACTTGTTCGTTCAGGAGCTATTGATGTTGTAGTTGTTGACTCGGTTGCGGCACTTGTACCGAGAGCAGAAATTGATGGTGAAATGGGAGATTCCCATGTTGGTCTTCAGGCAAGACTTATGTCTCAGGCACTCCGTAAGCTCTCCGGCTCAATTGCGAAGTCTAACTGTACTGTTATCTTTATAAATCAGCTTCGTCAGAAGGTTGGCGTACTTTACGGAAATCCCGAAACAACTCCCGGTGGTGTTGCACTTAAGTACTATGCTTCTGTTCGTATTGATATAAGAAGAAGCGAACAGATAAAAGACGGCGCTGAGGTTACAGGTAACCACACAAAGTGTAAGGTTGTAAAGAATAAGGTTGCACCTCCCTTCAGAACAGCTGAATTTGATATTCTCTATGGCAGAGGAATCTCAAAAGAAAGCGAACTTCTTGATGTGGGAATCCAGCTTGATATTATACAGAAGAGTGGTTCGTGGCTTTCATATAATGGCGAAAGACTTGGGCAGGGTAGAGACAGAGTTCGTGACCTTCTTTGCGAAAACAAAGAGCTTGCAATGGAGATTGAAACAAAAATCAGAAAGGCATTTGCCGAATCCAACGGTGAAATACTTGATAATCTTTCCGAAGACGGACACGAAGACGGTCTTGTGATAACCGAGTCCTTTGACGAATAATGCTTATAACGAAGATTTTTCATTCTTCCGGCGGTAATGAATATACAATTGTTGATGAAACAATGTCAAAATATACCGTCACGGCAGGGGATTTTAAAAGATTTGGAATAGGATTTCCTGATAGCGACGGAGACTATCCGATAGAGTGTCCGGATAACTTCCGGGAACACTTCAGAGATAGTGCAGATAAACTACGCTGTGTGAAATATCTGCAATGGTACATAAGCTCATACGGTGAGAAAAGTAAAAAAAGACTTTTGGAAAAATGCCGTGAAAACGATTATTCGCAGAATACAGCAGAGCAGGCGATAGAGCTTCTTTGCGAGTTTTCCGTAATAGATGAGGTCTATGCCTGTGAAAGAAGAATATCTGTATATGCAAGAGAGAAGCTGTACGGAAAATATCGCATAAAGCAGGAGCTTTCTGCAAAGGGTTATGAAAAAGAAAGTATAACCGAAGCCTTTGAAAGATGCGAAATTGACTTTTATGAAAACGCGGTATATATGTACCGGAAGATAACCAAAAACGGTGAACCGGAAGATTTTCGTGCAAAAAAGAAAATTGCCGATAAAATGGTTCGCTACGGTTATACCTACGATGAAATAAAATATGCGTCATCGGTGGAATATGAGGATTGAATAATAAAGTAAGTGTATCGGAATATTTTGGCGATTTTTGTCGATGTTATTTTGATACACTGTCTTTTTTGAATATGCGAGAGGAAAATAGTATGAAGGCAGAAAGAAAATTCCCCGGAGTTACAGTTACAAAAAAGGCTGAAATATCAATAAAAAAGGGACACCCCTGGGTGTATGCAGAGGAAATAACCGAAGGCGCAGAAAAGCTTTTGGGGCAGCTTTATGCGGATGTTTTTTCTCAGAAAGGCGCATATCTCGGAACGGGGTTTGTAAGTGAAAAAAGTAAAATCCGTATAAGAATACTTTCAAATAACGCCAACGAGAGTTTTGGTGATGCTTTCTATGAGAGACGCGTAAAATATGCAGTTGACTACAGAAAAACCGTAATGGGTGAGGATTTTTCTGCCTGTCGTCTTATTTTTGGAGAAGCTGACGGATTTCCCGGACTTACTGTTGACAGATTCAATAATATACTTGTTGCTCAGGTGCTGTCCTACGGAACAGAACAGGTAAAAAAGACAATATTTGAAAGCCTTATAAAATATCTCAGGAGTCTTGGAGAAAAAATCGACGGACTTTATGAGCGTAATGATGTGGCAATTCGCGAACTTGAAGGTCTTGTACAGTATAAGGGCTGGTTTGAAACAGAACTCTGCGACCATCCGTCTTTGACATCTACAGAGTTTTACGAAAACGGAATAAAGTATACCGTAGATTTTGAAAACGGACAAAAAACCGGATTTTTTCTTGACCAGAAATATAACAGAAGAGCAGTTTCAAAGATAGCAAAAGATAAAACTGTACTTGATTGCTTTACTCATACCGGCTCCTTCGCTCTCAATGCGGCAATTGGCGGTGCAAAGAGCGTTACGGCAGTTGATATATCCGAAAGTGCTTGCGATATGGCAAGAAAAAATGCGCAGGTGAACGGACTTTCCGACAAAATGGAATTTTATGCAACAGATGTATTTGATTTGCTTACAGAGCTTTCAGAAAAGAAAAATTCTCCATACGATTTCATAATTCTTGATCCGCCGGCATTTACAAAAAGCAGAAAGACAGTAAAGAATGCCGAGAGGGGATATAAGGAAATAAACTATAAGGCAATGAAGCTTTTACCAAGAGGCGGATACCTTGCGACCTGCTCCTGCTCTCATTTTATGAAAGACGAGCTATTTGTGAAAATGCTTTTTTCTGCCGCACACGATGCCGGAGTACAGCTAAAGCAAATAGAAGCAAGACAGCAGAGCTGTGACCATCCGATACTTTGGAGCGTTCCTGAAACAGATTATCTTAAGTTTTATATTTTTCAGATAGTTTGATATAGAACTTTTTGATTAAAATGACGAAAATGCTTAAAATATATAAAAGCTATTGAAAAAAGCGGGAATGTGTGATACAATAATAAGGTTATTAAAACAAGGCAAAAACCAATGAGAAGCAGGCGAAAGGAACGGAATTTAAACAGATGAGAATAGGGTTTGACAACGACAAATATGTCGAATTGCAATCAAAAAATATCATAGAAAGAATAGAAAAATTCGGAGGAAAGCTGTATCTTGAATTTGGCGGAAAGCTCTTTGACGATCTTCACGCCGCAAGAGTACTTCCCGGATTTGCACCGGATGCAAAGGTGAGACTGCTTCAGACAATGAAGGAGAAAACAGAAATAATAGTTACAATAAACGCAGCGGATATCGAAAAGAAAAAAATTCGTGCGGACTTTGGCATCTCCTATGATATGGACGTTCTTCGCCTTATTGATAACCTTAGAAGTCTTGATATATATGTAAGTGCAATTGTTGTCACCCAGTATACAGGTCAGCCCTCAGCGGATATATTCAAAAAGAAGCTTGAGAGGAGAGGGGAAAGGGTTTACTTCCACAAAATGATAGCAGGATATCCTAACAATGTTGATACCATTGTTTCGGATGAAGGCTACGGAGCAAATCCCTTTGTTGAAACCACAAGACCCCTTGTTGTAATTACAGCACCGGGCCCTGGAAGCGGAAAGCTTGCAACCTGCCTTTCCCAGATGTATCACGAGCATAAAAGAGGAATCAGCGCCGGATATGCAAAGTTTGAGACATTCCCTATATGGAATATACCCTTAAAGCATCCGGTGAATTTAGCATACGAGTCTGCAACCTGCGACCTTCGTGATGTTAATATGATTGACCCCTATCATCTTGAAGCATACGGCAAAACAACCGTAAACTATAATAGAGATGTTGAAGCCTTTCCTGTTGTAAAGACTATTATTTCAAAGATTACCGGAGACGATAATCTTTACAGATCACCTACAGATATGGGTGTTAATATGGCAGGCTATGCAATAGTGGACGACGAGGCAGTAAGAGATGCCGCAAAGCAGGAAATTATACGCCGTTCCTATAAGGCATGGTGCGACTATAAAAACGGACTTGTTGATATAGAGGTTGCACACAGAGCCGAGGCTCTTATGCAGGAGGCAGGCGTCACTGTAGACCAGCGCCCCGTTGTTGCCGCAGCTCTTAAAAAGGCAGAGGAAAGCGAAGTTCAGGCAATTGCAATTCAGCTTCACGACGGAAAGATTGTTACAGGCAAATCAGGCGAAATGCTTGGTGCGGCGGCTGCTGCAGTTATAAATGCAATAAAGTATCTTGCAGGGATAAAGGATGAGATGCTCCTTATTTCTCCGGTTATTCTTGAAGCTATACGCAATATGAAAAAGAATACCCTTGGAAGAAATGTAACAAAGCTTAATCTTGAAGAAGCTCTTATTGCGATGAGCATTTGTGCTGCAACAAATCCTATTGTTGAAGAAGCGGTAAAACAGCTTGAAAAGCTTAAATATACCGAGGCACACTATACAAAGATGCTTAATCCTCAGGATGAGATAACATTCAGAAAGCTGAATATCAACATTACTTGTGAGCCTGAGTTTATGTCACAGAATCTTTATAATCAGTAAAATTTTACGGGAGGCGAAAGCCTCCCGACTTTTTTGCAAAATAAAGGAGCTGTAGCAAAATGAATTGTTACAGCCCGTGTATTGTATAAAAGCAATAAATGCTTGTAGGGAACGATCTGGATGTCGTTCCGCATTTTATGTGCCTTCCGAATTTTACTAAAACACCTTTTAATATTACACATAAATCTCAATTTCCCGTGACAGTGCAAAGGAATAAACATAAACCTTTGATACGGATTTCTGAGTGATTTCTTCTATAGCACGTTTGTAATATCCAAGCTGTTCGGTGTGGCGTTTTCGCAGAATATCCTCACCGCCGGCTTCGGATACTCTGTCGGTTTTGAAATCAACAAGTGTCAGTGTTCCGTCGGTATTTTCAAAATAAAGGTCGGAGACACCCTGAACAAGAATAAATTCATCGGAAAGTCTATCATCATATTTTTCCGTAAATTCTGATGCCGGAAGCATAAGATTAAATCTGCGTTCACGGTAAAGTTTCGGTGCATTTTTTATATTCTTATAAAGATTACTTCTGATAAATCCGTCAAGAACATCAAGGTCAACAATATCACGCATTCTTTTGGTGATAAAACCACATTCAAGAAGCCTGTCAGCCTCTTTTTTCGCACCGTACTTTTCAAGTAGTTCATAATCTGAAAACTGCATAAAGATATGTGCGGCAGTCCCTTTTTCTGCACCGTCTGCCTCGGAAGTATCATTCATAAATCTAGGCATTGCCTTGAGTACCGTTTTCATCTGTACCTTTTCTTCCTCGTCAAGAAGTCCCTTTTTCAACTGTGAGACGGAAATTTTTGCAGACATATTTGAAAGA
>JAFWWX010000370.1 GCA_017517985.1 Clostridia bacterium
CTTCCACATTCCATAAAATAATATTCCATTTTCAAAAGAAATTAACTCATTGAGCTTTTCTAAATAATTTCTCATTGATGGTCTTATGCACATAAGAAATTTCGACTTTGAAATAGCATCTTTTCCAATCTTGTAATCACCAAATTTTTGTAACATTTGATATTGCTTATCTCCACCTGTCATAAATACTCTTATATCATTACCATTTGGTCTTGGAATTTCTTCGCCGGCTGCTTTTGCTATTTGTGCTGTATATATATCTTCAAGAAATAATCGGTTTGTTCTCTTTGCGACATTATATGATGTTATAATTCTATCCACATTCATTGCAGACATCATCACAAATGCCGGGCCCTGATAATTCTGTAATGCTTTTACTGCAATATCTTCCAAAAATTCCTCTTGAATGTTTTCAATTTTTTCATTACGAGATAGGGTTGTCCCTTCAATTATCAGTGCATCAACAGTGGGAATCTCTTCAAGCATTTTATTATAATCGAACCTGCCATTGGCTCTGAAATCTCCTGTGTACAGGACTTTTTTATTATCAGCTTCTATAAGATACATATATGAATCAAACGCAGAATGGTCGCAACTTATAGGTGTTATGTTCATATCGTTAATTATTATTTTTTCTTTATGTTTTATGTAATTAGGTGTAAATTTCAATTCCAAATTGCGATATTCATAAGAAGCTCCAACAATTCTATGGGCTTTTTCTCCAATATAAATCGGTATATCACTGACTAAATTTTCAAGTAAGCCAATGTGGTCTGAATGATAATGTGAAATAAAGACAGCATCATATTTTTTATCTCCGTAAAACAAACCGTCAACTTTGGGGATTTCAATATCTTCACTTTCGTCAAGATTTATACCTACATCAAAGATTATTTTCGTTTTATCTGTGCCCACTTCAATTATTGAACCACCAATTTGTTGTTGTCCTCTAATAATGTTGATAAACATAAAGAATATACCTCGGTTTGTTTTAATTTATCATTTCTTCAAATTTGCCGATACAAGATATGATGTGTACATTGTATTTATAACATCAATCATATTGTCAATATCTTCATTTGATACTATTGGTTTATCTATGCAAACTGTAATCATCTGCTGCTTACCATCGGCCTTTGCAAAACCTGAATATTTGTCGTTTATAAGTTTGGTAAAAAGCTCTATCAGATATTGGTAGTCAGCCGATAAATCAACATCTTTAGGCTTGTCACTAAAGAATGTTCCTTTGTTTAAATAAAACCTTATTTCAACGTTCCCTTTGGAGTAGTTTTCTTCATTAAGAGTAGGCATACGTAAAAATAATCCTGTATTTTTTGTTGTACCAATAGGTCTATAAAAATCAGAAACTTCCGTTTTTAAATCAAGACTATAACAAGTTGCACCTTGCCCTTTGTGTTCTTCATCATATTTAGGATTTCTAACAATCATATTTGAATTTTCATCTATCCATTCGTTGAGAGCAGAGGTTAATCTTTCTGTGAAATTTTTGGGATAATTCTTCAAGACATTTTTTATTCCCACAATAAAAACCATAACGATAACTATAGTGCTTGCAATGTCTTTTATTCCTCCGGCAACAGAAGCGGAGTCAAATCCTCCTATAGCCATTTCTGCAATAATAGCAATTATAGCAATTATTCCAAATAAACCACCAAACACTGTTTCATAACCAATTTTTGTCATTAAATTTTTCATTCTATTTCCTCCGTAACAGTATAAATACCATTTTCATCTTTTATGTATAAAGGTTTACAATCAAGAACATCTATAAGTTTTCTCAGCATCGGTCTACAATCTTTCATTTCAAGATAAGGATTACTTTTGCTGCTGACAAAAACAAAAGGATTTACTTTTATTGTTGTATCTTTTGATAAAATATCACTAAAACTATCTTTTAAAATCTTTTTATCTATTGTTTTACTATATGTGTATCCTTCGACTACGCATCGCAACATTGTTTCTTGGCTGTCGGGCTTTTTTAATTCCAACAACCTTAAAATATTACCATCATATGAAAGCAAGTCAATTTTCCCAACAGGGTCAGAAGATGTATTTTTAAGTGGGGTCTGATAGTCTATAATTTTTCCAAGACCGGAAATTGTGGATTGTTGAAACATTTTCATCGCAATGATTTCTTCTGTACGGTTACTATTTGCGTTTTTGATAATACCATTGTGTGATAGCACACGATACCCGGATGTTCTTGAAACTACAGGGATTTTTTGCAACAACTCTAAATGTTCTAATAGCCATTCACTGACGATTTCCGTGTAGTATTCATTTGTATCTTCTGTTTTACCTTTATAATTTATAAAATCAGCTTTATAAAGGGTTCTTATATCTTTGTTCGCTTCATTACTACAAGCATTTATTATCTGTCCTTTTGTATATCCCATAGTTAAATGTCACCTTTATAGTTAGTCTATTTTTTGTTACCGATGTTCAAAAATTCTGCCGTTGTTAATGTCAACATAAGAATCAAACACTTGAGGTTCAACATATCTTAGTTCATATGGTGCAACTGTAACATTGTTTCCATTTGAGTATATACCAAATTCGATTTTAGCAAACACATCAAATGACAATAAAATTGCTGCTGAATATGCGTTACTTGGAAAATCACTCCAATTTTCTTTGATATGATACCCTTGGTTCATAGGGTTGAGATTATCAAAACCAAGATTTTCAATAACCTGTTGATTTTTTGATAATTCATGCCCTGCATACTCTGTGTGATAACTCTTTATTTGTTCATCGTTTTCATCAAAAATCAGAACATCCATATAAATTCTGTGAATAAAATACCAATTATTCTTAGTTGGCTTTAATGTAAGCGATAATCTATATGGGTCTTTTGGGACATTTCCTTCCGTATATCCATAGGAAACCTTATCCAAACTAACCCGACCATTGATGTCAAAAGACTCAGGTAAAATATATTCTCCTTCTGCCAATAGTGGCGCAGTAGAGTACTTTTTATTTGTAGATTTATTCTTTTTCGCTTCAACACCATCAACTTTTATTGTCGGATTAAGAAAATATAATTTTCCTGCACCACGATAGTTTTCTAAAGATGCAGTAACAACACAGCTCTTATCAATTAAATTTTCAAATTTATAATTGCCATTTACTTCAGTTTCAGCATAAAAATTTACTATTTCACATTCAAAATTTTCGGTTAAATCTCCGTCTTTTATTGTAATATTATAAACATCATTTAATTTTAAACTATAACCTATAGGGGAACTATTATTTTTTATCATAGTTCCTTGCAAGGTTACTTTTTCACCATAGAGAAGAGATAACTCTTTGTCTTCATCTAATGCTTCGTTGTAAGAGTTTACATTGTCGCTTTCAACGGTATTTGATGGTTCTATAGGTGTATTACTGTTTTTACAAGAAGAAAGCGAAATTACTATCACAAGACTTAGTGCTAAGCATAGAAATTTTTTCATAGTTACCTCCGTTATCTATTGCGAAATCAGTTTTTACATATTCTCTGCTTTTTTATTTGACCTTGCGTTATAAACAAAATCACTTCTGTCAATATCGTACCTATCCAATAAGGCCTGTATTATCCACATAATGTGTGATGCTGAAAAGCCTGTGCTTTCATAGATTCCTGTGTCAGAAAGTTTGTAATCACCGCTAATTTTCTCAACATCATATGAGAACATAACATTTTGCGACCAAGAAATAATCTGCTCGTCTTTCTTTGCCATATCGTTAATTATGCTGCTGTCTTGAGCATAAAGCCTGTCAACAATACTTCTAAGC
>JAFWWX010000371.1 GCA_017517985.1 Clostridia bacterium
CGATCTCCGAGAGTATGCTGTCAAGGTCACATGAGGCGAGAGAAAATGTCATAAGACCTGCTAAAAGAATTACCAGCAGCTTTTTCATCATATATTCCTCC
The DNA here is from genome assembly GCA_017517985.1 of Clostridia bacterium. The sequence continues at coordinate 102 of JAFWWX010000371.1, forward strand.
TTGTATAAAGGCTGGGGCGGAGGGAGCCGCCCCTTGACATAAGATTTATTTCTTCAGATTTTCAACCATACGAACTGCTATAATGAGTGCCTGCTCGCGTGTTGCATTTGCATAGCCGTTTGCCTGTTCTTCGGTTGTTACGTTCTTGGGTGCAAACTTGTTGTTACCAACACCGTTTATGATGTTGTTTGCTGCCATAAAGTAAACGCTGTCCTTCGCCCAGTCGGATATATCCTTGTCATCCGCAAAGGGTGTGGGCTTTTCGTAAGGGAGAGTAAACTGTGCATCGGTCGAAAGAGTCCAGCCGGGGAGCGTGACTCTCTTGAATACACGTGTCAGCATCGTTGCTGCCTGCTCACGATTTAAGAGGTCGTTGGGTGAATAGGTTGTAGCCGAAGTTCCGTTTACCGCACCTATATTGTATGCCTTGAGTATCTCAACATCGGTTGTGTCCGTAAAGGGATTTGCAAGTGCAGGGAGTGCCGCCGTTCCCGAAAGCGCCTCGTAAACCTTAACTGCAACTGCCGCAAACTCTGCTCTTGTGATGTCGGCTGTTAAATCTGCTCCGTCAAGAATTTCGGGGATAAGTCCGAGAGCCTCTGCCTGCTGAAGCTCTGACTGTGCCCAGCCCGACGCTTCAAAAGCCGGAGCATTTACAGAAAGGACATTTGACCAAGGTGAATAGCCGAGAGGTCCGCCGTAGCGAACACGGAGCTGTACGTGGCTTTCGGAGGTAAGAGCCGCCGTTGTGCTTGTTCCCCTGTCACCCTCGTCAAGCGGCCAATGGGAGTTTCCCACATACACTTCAATCCATTCGCCACCGTTTACGCTTATCTGTGCCTGAAGCTCATTAAGTGTGGCTTCATCGTTCATTTCATAATAAAGGTCTGCGCTGAAAACAGAATCGGGTGTATCAAGCTCGAAGTAAACATAAGCTTCCTTTTCATGTTCTACAGGCGGAACGACCTTCATATTGGATATAACCGGTGCTTCATAAGAGGTGGGCTGTACGGGTATAATCTGTGTTGAGCCCTTGCCAAGCACCGCTATATCCGACCATTCGCCGTTTATGATTATATTATTATAATTGTGTGAGTACTGCATCTGATATCGGCATCTTATCTGCACCGAATATTTCTCAAGGTCAATGTGATATACAGTTGTACCGTCTTGCTCTGCGCTGTATATTACATCCTTATAAAGCTCTCTCGCTTCATCCCAGTAAAGATCTGCAAGCGTGAAATCGTAAAATCTTTCTGTTCTGACAGAAGTATAATCATAACCTTCAGCATAACTTCCGGTATAGCCGTCAACTTCATCCCATTCGGGAATATACTGCCAGCCGTTACCGTTTACATTCACATCGTACTGCATTTTAAGAAATAACCCATAGCCGTTGTGCTCAACACCATATTTCTCGAAAAATGCATCCGAGTCAATTTCATATTCTGTTTGAAGTTTGACAAGAGAATCATCAAAGGCTGCATACATCGTGATGTAGTCGCTGCCCTGACCTGCAAAATCCTGATTTACCACAAAGTAGTTGGGCGTTACGGGCTTTGGTAATTCGATGTCTTTGAGAGTGTCAGTAGCACTGACCGTAAAGGTCATAATTGAAAGGCACATTGTAAGTATCAATAATAATGATAAGATTTTTTTCATCTTCACATCCTCCTTATTCGCCCTGTCTTGCTCCGCATCCCGAGCAGAATTTCATTCCGTCTGCCACCTCTGCACCGCATTCGGTACAGAAGCGTTTTTTTGCTTCAGCTTTTTCGGGAAGCCTTGTGCCGCAGTCACAGCAGAACTTGCAGCCCTCTGCATTGACCGTTCCGCAGCTTGGGCAGGTGCGGTCTGCTTCTGCCGCCTCTCTCTGTGCCTGTGCTTCGGCTTCGGCTTTCTCCCGTGCTTCCTTTTCAGCCTTCATCTGTGCGACTTTTGCCTCAATTTCTGCTCTGTTTGCACTGAGCGCTTCAAGCTGTACCGCCGTTTCGGGATATGCTTCCTTGCCGTTTTCGGCGAAAACTCTTCGTCCGAGTGCGGCGTATATTTTTTCTTCCTTTTCGGTTATATCCTTGAGCTCATTCTGTGCGTTGAATATCTTAACGTCGGGATCGTCCTGCGGTGCAAGACTTGCTATTCCTCTGACAATTCCGTCTAAAATTCCTGCCATAGTGTTTTCCTCCGTATTACTTTAATTAGCGAAGTCCTTCAATGCTTCTTCTATTTCATCCTGATTTTCTTCAATGTCGGACATATAATCGTCCCAGCCCTTCTGCATACCCTGAGCTATGTCTACCTTTACTGCGTTGTAGTAGAAAAGTCTGTCAAACTCGCTTTCCTTGTCGTTATCATATTCAGAGCTTACGTATACCGTGTATATCGTGTCGTCAACTCTGAACGCCCAGCCCTGAAGCCATCCGCCCAGTGCGTCCTCCAAGGTGGTTTGGTCAAGAGCATTTTCGCCCTCGCCGACAAATTCGTAGCCGATTATGTTGTAGCCGTCCTGAGAAACGGCGGCGGTTTTGTCAAATACCTTTTTGAAGTATGTATCTATTTCCTCGTCGGTAAGCTCGCCGTCCTTTTTGGTAAAGGTGAAAAGTCCGCGTCCGTCCTCGCCGAGTGCCGAATATTTACTTGCAAATTCCCATTCCCAGTCGGGCTCTATCTCGTCTGCCTTTATGCCTGTTGCCTTTTCGAGATAGTATTCCGCCGCCTCGGGACTGAAAGTTTCAAGGCTGTCTTCGTAATCTTCCTGAGCTTTTTCGCTCATTTTACCGGGATCAACGTTTTCTCCGGGCTTTGCCGTACAAGCTGCAAGTGTAAGTATCATAAGGAAAGCGAGTATTATAGTAAGTATCTTTTTCATAAGTAAATCCTCCGTATTATATAAATTTATTGTTTATTTGTTGTCTTGATTTACAGCTTTGCTCCGCAGCCTCCGCAGAAGCCTGCATTTGCTTCGTTTTTAGCACCGCACTGTCCGCAGAATCTGGGCTTGGGTGCGTCTGTCTGTGTATTAGGTTGTGCCTGATACTGTGGCTGTACATTCGGCTGTCCTGCTCCTGCGTAAGCCATCTGCGGCTCTTCCGCCTTGCCCTTGTTAAAGAGCTCCTTGAACTTGCCGGAGATCTTAGAGAGCTTGCCGTAAAGGTCGAAGGTAATTTCTGTTGTGGGAGCTACCTCAATATAACTCGCCATTGTCTGACAAAGTATGTAGCTGTCAAGGAATGCAAACTTTATTACCCAAGTAATGAATACTGCAAGCAAGAAGCCGATAAATGCGTTCCAACTGAGAAGCCTGAAAAGAAGTCCTATGGGCACGAATACAAGCACAAGCACCAAAAGCGAGAGAAGTATAACCTTCAGCATTGTCTTTGCCGCATTTTTAAGAAGATGCTTGATGTTCTGTGCGTAGATTACAACGCCGTCGCAGGCACTTCTGAATGCGCCCTGCTCCTTTTTGTAGAAGGTGTAGCCGAGACAGCACTCGTCAACGTAGCCGAGGGAAAGCTCAACGAAGAAGTTTGCTATTCCCGTTACTGCTCCCATACCGGGGATAAAGTCAAGTGCATTACCGAGCTTTGAGATGCCTCTCTGAATCTGCTTTACCGCACCCGATACCAGCTTATCTACTGCGAAATATACGTTTGAGGTTGCAAATCTCTTTTTAACGGCTTCCTTGCC
>JAFWWX010000372.1 GCA_017517985.1 Clostridia bacterium
CATAGCAATACATCTTGCCACATTGTCGCCTATATGCTGTGCTACCTCAACTGTAAGCGTTTTTTCGCCTATCGGTATTGTCAGTGCATTGTATATTGCAGGGAGAGAGCCCTGCTCAAAGTGAACGTCAACAACAGGTCCCATAACCTGCGAAACGACACCCTTTGCTGTATTTGACATATTTTATACCAAACCTTTTTTTATTTAGTTGATCGGAAACCCTACGGAATTCTTATTGAATAATCAATGTTATCCTGTCTTGAAGTTTTTATAACATCAATTCAAAACTCCGAATTCCGAATTATCCTATTGTCCGCTTCCCGCAACAATTTCCGTGATTTCCTGAGTAATTGCACCCTGGCGGGCTCTGTTGTATTGGAGACTCAGGGAGTCAATCATTTCAGTTGCGTTCTTTCCGGCACTGTCCATAGCGCATCTTCTTGCAGCAACTTCACTTGTGAAGCTTTCACGGACTGTTGCAACAAGGATTCCGGTTATATATTCAAGAACTGCATTGTTGAGAATTGTAAGCTCGTCCGGCTCAAATATAATTCCTGCCTTTGATGAGCTGTCTGTCCTTTCAAGAGGTAAAATCCATTTGATTTCTGCCTCCTGTGTCATCATTGAAATATATTTTGTTCCGATAAATGCAAGTCTGTCGTATTCGCCGTTTTTGAAATCCTCGCACAGCTTCTGTGAAATCTCCATAGCATCTGAATAGGAGAAGCCTTCCGCACGGTACAGTTTTGTTCCGAATCTGTCGCAGGCGCGTTTGCCAACGCCGATAAATTCCGCATCGGGATACTGCTTTGCAAGACGCAATATATTGGCGTTATAGCCTCCGGCAAGACCTCTGTCTCCGGCAATAACAACTATTCTTGTTTTTTTGCCCTCTCGCTTTTGCATATAGGGGCTTTTTTCACACTCGGGACTTGATGTGAGCAGTGTTACGGCATCACGCACCGCCTTTTCATACTGTCGTCCCTTGTTCATAGCTTCCGTTGCACGCCTGATTTTCGAGGATGCAACAAGTCCCATAGCCTTTGTTAGGTGTAGGGTGGAAGTTACGCTTTTAATTCGTGTTCTGAGACTTTTTATATCCGCTGCCACACAACCCCTCCTTTCGCCGTTTGAAACGGCATTGATATTTTTCTTTGTAAATCCGGTCCTGATTTAAGAATGGATTTTACAATTTATCTGTTCATTTCCGCAAGAGCTGCCTTGAGGTTTTCCTCGTCCTCATCTTCGTAATAGCCTTCTTCAAATCTTTCAAGAAGGTTCTTGTACTTTGTTTCAAGAAGTGTGTAAAGATTCTTTTCGTATTCTGAAATCTTTGTTACTTCAACATTATCGAGGTAGCCGTTTGTTACGGCGTATACTATTGCAACCTGACAGCCTGCACGAACAGGAGCACTTCTACCTTGCTTTAATACTTCAACGATTCTTTCACCAAGAGCAAGTCTTGCCTTTGTATCTGCATCGAGGTCGCTTCCAAACTGTGCGAAGCCCTGAAGCTCACGGTACTGAGAATAAAGGAGCTTCAAAGGACCCGATACCTTCTTTACTGCTTTAAGCTGTGCCGCACCGCCAACTCGGCTTACCGATATACCGGGGTTTATCGCAGGTCTGATGCCTGCATGGAAAAGCTCGGTTTCAAGGAATATCTGACCGTCTGTTATGGAGATGACATTTGTGGGGATATATGCAGAAACATCACCTGCCTGGGTTTCGATAATGGGAAGTGCTGTGATTGAGCCTCCGCCGTATTCGGGAGCCACGCACGCTGCTCTTTCAAGAAGTCTTGAATGGAGATAGAATACATCACCGGGGTAGGCTTCTCTGCCCGGAGGTCTTCTTATAAGAAGGGACAGAGCGCGGTAAGCAACCGCGTGCTTTGAAAGGTCGTCATATACAATAAGAACATCCTTGCCCTGTTCTCTGAAATATTCTGCCATGGCACAGCCTGCATAGGGTGCTACATACTGCAAAGGCGCAGTTTCAGAGGCTGATGCTGACACGACGATTGTATATTCCATAGCGCCTGCACGTGTCAGCTCGTTTAC
>JAFWWX010000373.1 GCA_017517985.1 Clostridia bacterium
GATATTTACTCCCCTCGCCTGCTTGATATGGGGCTTTTATGTATGATTGGAAAAGGTCCACGAAGCACGGATGTAAAAGATGCAATTGTAAGAAACGGCGCAATTTACTTATGTGCAATCGGTGGCGCGGGAGCTCTTGCAAGCAAGTGTATTACATCACTTGAGGTGATTGCATTTCCCGAACTCGGATGTGAATCTGTAAAAAAACTCCGATTTGAAAATTTTCCGCTTATCTGCGGAATAGATTCATACGGAAACAGCTTATTTGAATAATTTATACTTTTCCTGAAATTCTTTTTAACATAAAATAACCTTGTATTATCGTTATTTCGAAATACAAGGATTTATTTTATTATTAAAACAACAGAAAATTACAACTTAAAATTTATTCTGACTTTCTTCAATTTTCAAGCTTTGTGTATCATACATAACTTTTGCGTGATTGCTTCGTATAAGTTCGCGCGACAAAGCTTTTCCTGTATTTATATCAATACAAGTGCGAAAAACTTTCCCTTCACGGAAAACATCATCTCCCACATGAACAAAATGCTCATCCTCGGCATTTATATGATATTTAATATTCATTATATCGTCAGAGCGAATCTCTCCACAAAGGTGTGTATCTGTAAGGTATACAATTATCTGAAAGGTTAAATTTGTATCATTTTTAAACCGGTAATCAATATAGTTGTAAGATATAGATGTGCCTGTACCAAATGGAATCTGTCGGTTAAAGTCAGGGAAAAGATCAAATCTGTCGTGGTGATGATGCTCAACAATCTCAAGAGGAGTATGTAAAACCATCCAATGAATAAGATTTGTGAACTGACATAGTCCTCCACCGATTCCTGCCTTCGCAACACCGTTAGAAATGGTGAGACCCTCTTTATAGCCTTTTTTTACTGTGGTACTACCAACCAGTTTCCAGAATGAAAATATTTCTCCGGGGCGTATTACAATACCATTCACTTCAGGGGCAGCAATAGCAAGGTTGTTCGCCTTATTTTCCTGTAAAATCATATTGGTATTTCCAAGAGTACGTCGAATAAGTGACGAATGCTTGTATATAATAACAGGAAGCTTTTCAATTGACTTATTCCGTGCAAATGATTTTCTTCCGATAAAGTCCCCTATGTTCCGACGCAATATATTTATTTTTTTTGAAATACTATAGGTAAGAGGAGATATTTCACAAAACAATTTTCGTTTCATTTTTATTATCCTTTTCAACTAAACAGACCGTTACTTAACACAAAGTAACGGTCTCTTTTTGGTTGCGGAGACGGGATTTGAACCACGCGACCTTCGGGTTATGAGCCCGACGAGCTACCAAGCTGCTCCACTCCGCGATATTAAATTTTTCGATTTCCGATTTTTGGTGCCGGAAACCGGGCTCGAACCGGTACGGGATGTTAGTCCCACGGGATTTTAAGTCCCGGGCGTCTGCCAATTTCGCCACTCCGGCATCTTTTCGGAATGCCTTCTCTTTCGAGCGCTCAATTATTATATCATACTATTTACTGTTTGTCAAGAGTTTTTACTACTTTTTTTAATTCTTTTTATTTCAACAGTAATTACTACTAATATAGTATATTCAAAATTTCATAGTTTATACCAATTTATATGCTAATGTTTCCCTAAAACAACCTTGTCATTTCAAAAAACAACAAGGCTGTTTTTTAGCATCAGATACTTTTATAGGAATAACTATTTGAGTTTGCACACACAGACATTACAAATGCAAGCGAAGCATACATTGCGATAAGCGATGATGTGCCATAGCTGATAAGTGGCAACGTAATACCTACAACAGGTGTTACCCCAAGAGCCATACCAATATTAATTATAAACTGAAAAATAAACATTCCGGCAACTCCGGAACAAATATATGTACCAGCATAATCTCCGGCCTTGCTTGAAATAGATATTATTTTTGTCACAAGGAGTACATAAATTGCAATTACTACCACACATCCGACAAAACCAAACTCCTGCCCTATTACGGCAAACACCATATCTGTATGTTGTGCAAACAATGCACCAGGTCTTTGAATTGTTTCTCCATTAAGATAGCCCTGACCAAAAAGTCCACCGGAAGCAATTGCGTTCCTACTCCTTATTACCTGATGTCCGTAGCCTTGCGGGTCAAGCTCAGGATTAAAACCTATAAGAACTCTTCTTTTTCTAAATTCTCCGAGATTATCCCATATTATCGGGAAAGCAATAATGCCTGCAACAACACATCCTATAACATATTTCAAATCTATTTTTGCGCAAAATAGTATTGTAACAAAAATTACAATAAATACAAGGGCGTTTCCCCAGTCTCTTTCTGCGAGAACGAGTCCAATAACCGAGCCACCGTGAAAAAGTAAAGAAAGGAGTGACGGCAAAGTATTTATTCTCTCACGAAGTTTATTAAGATGCGCTGACAAAGTCAAGATAAACATTACTTTTGAAAATTCCGCCGGCTGAATACTTGTAAATCCAAGATTTATCCAGCTTCTGTTTTCGTCTCCCGTAGGGCTGTAACCAAAAACTAAGGTTATCAGAAGAAGCACAATATTTGCAAGGTATATCCATTTCCACCACTTTAATATTTCACTCAAATCAAGCGCTGGCAAAATAATTATAGCTGTTATTAGCTTTAAACGTGTTCGTTTACTAATTTTTGCTTAAAAAAGGCTTTAAATGAAAAATCTTGACACATTTAATTGTATCAAGATTAATCATCTTAAATGGTACGTCCGCCGGGGCTCGAACCCCCTTTTCAAGGGATTGGCCCATAAA
>JAFWWX010000374.1 GCA_017517985.1 Clostridia bacterium
CACAGTATACAGCTTTGTGCTGCTTTTGTAATACCCCGGAGAACTTTTGGCAGGATTGTGGAGGAATGAGCGTGATTCCTATATAATTAAGACCGCTTTCTTCCCACGATAGTCTGTGAAAGTATGTGGGAATATCCTCAAAGCAAGGCATAAGTTTTTCTATATGCTCGTCATCAATGCTTATACAGTTGTATTTTTCCGGCTCGTAATCTTCGAAATTGTCATTCTCAGACGGCGTGCTGTCTATTATTCCAAATTCGTGTCTTGCCATTACTTTTTGCCGGTACTTCCAAAACCGCCTGCACCTCGCTCGGTTTCGTCAAGGCTTTCAACCTCATCAAATTCAACCGCAAGAAAAGGCATTACAACAAGCTGTGCAATTCTGTCGCCGTTCTGTACAGTTCTTACAGTGTCGCTGTCATTGTGAAGTGCAACGATGTATTCCCCTCTGTAGTCGCTGTCGCAGACACCTACGCAGTTGGCAGGGCGAAGTCCTTCCTTTGCCGCAAGTCCGCTTCTTGCAAATACTGCCCCAAAGTATCCGTCGGGAACGGCTATTGCAAGACCTGTTCCGATTTTTGCTGTAGTGTGGGGCGCAATTTCAATTTTGTCAGTATCAAGACAGGCGTAAAGGTCATAGCCTGCAGCCTTTTCCGAACCTCTTGTCGGAATTTTTGCGTTTTCGCAAAGCTTTGTTATCTGGATTTTCATAATACACCTCGAAGTTATGTTTTCTGAAATTTATCTGTAATTTGGCTCATCATACTCCCAGAGTACGATTTCGCCTGTATCCCGTGTTCTTTTAAGGTCTATAAGTCTTTGATTTTCACTGCCTCTGAAGCGGAGCATAATATTCTTCTTTTCCTTTTCAAACTTTCCGTCAACAAGGACATCGATGTATGAGAGAAGCTCCTCTGTTACCTCGCAATATGCTCTACTCGATACTTTTCCGCAAAGCTCCTCGTAAGTAAATCCCGAATAGCACCACACGTCTTTATCCGGAAATCTTTTGCAAAATTCTCTCATGAACGGCAAAAGACCTTTCTGGTTTTTTACCTCAAAAGGCTCTCCGCCGAGAAGTGAAAGTCCCCTTATTCTCGGAAAATTTACCGCATCAAAGATAATCTGCCATACAGATTCGTCAAATTCCTTTCCGTAGGAAAAATCCCAGGCTATTTCATTAAAGCAGTCTTCACAGTGATGAAGACAGCCGGATACAAACAGAGATACTCTTACTCCCGGTCCGTTGGCAATATCATTTTTCTTAAGTTCCGCGTAGTTCATAACAGCACCGCCTCTTTGTAAAGCAAGGCTGAAACCTTTTGTGTCTCAGCCTTGTGTTAATGTTTTTTATTATTCGGGTTTGATATTCTTTATGATTTCGTCAATTCTCTGTGCTACTTTTACAAAGTCTTCTGCTTTATAGCCCTTTGTTGTCATAGCTGCTGTACCAACTCTTACACCACTTGCTTCCATAGGCTTTCTCTGTTCGTTGGGAACGCAGTTCTTGTTGAGAGTAATTCCGTTTCTGTCGAGTTCTTCCTGAACCATTTTACCTGTCAGGTGAGGATGTGTCTTTGAAAAGTCAATAAGGAAAAGGTGATTGTCTGTTCCGCCGGTTACAATGTCATAGCCGAGACGGATGAACTCATCGCACATTGCCTTTGTGTTGATGATGACATTCTTTGCATATTCTTTGTATTCGTCTGTGCAAGCCTCAGCGGCAGTTATTGCCTTTGCAGCGATAATGTGCTGGAGAGGACCACCCTGACAGCAGGGGAATACTGCGCTGTCAACTTTTTTCGCAAGCTCCGGACGGCTGAAGATAAGACCGCCTCTTGTGCCGCGAAGGGTTTTATGAGTTGTTGTTGTAATAATATCTGCAAGTCCGAAAGGAGAGGGATGCACACCGCCTGCGATAAGTCCTGCGATATGTGCCATATCTACCATAAAGTATGCGCCGACTTCCTTTGCTATCTTTGCAAATCTTTCAAAGTCAATTATTCTTGAATATGCTGATGCACCTGCAAGAATAAGGTTAGGTCTGAATTCTCTTGCCTTTCTTTCAACGTCTTCGTAGTCGATAAAGCCGTCTGCACCTACATCGTAGAATGCCATTTCAAAGAGCTTGCCGGAGAAGTTTGCACTTGAGCCGTGTGTGAGGTGACCGCCGTTGTTAAGGTCCATTGCAAGAATCTTGTCGCCTGCCTTAAGTACGCTCATATATGCTGCAAGGTTTGCGCTGGAGCCACTGTGAGGCTGAACATTTACGTGGTAATCTGTGTTGAATACCTGTCTCCATCTGTTGCAGCAGAGTTCTTCAAGCTCGTCAACCACAACGCATCCGCCGTAGTATCTGCCCTTGTTTCCGGAAAGTCTGTCCTTTGCCGGGTAACCCTCGGAATACTTCGCAACAAAAGAGCTTGCTGCCGCCATCTTAACTGCTTCGCTGGGAAAGTTTTCTGATGCTATAAGTTCAATTACGTTTGCTTCTCTTTCATCTTCCTTGTGAATGAGTGCTGCTATTTCAGGATCGCATTTAACAAGCTTTTCCTGGATATACTGTTCGAGTGACAGGTTGTTCATTTTCTAAATCTCCTTTATGTTTTTGCTGTTATTGATTTTGTTTATGCAGAAAAACATTCTGCACTCTAATCATATCACAACAAGCGTCTTTTGTCAATGAATTTACTGTAAATATACCGACGGCAAGAGGGCGTTGACAGTAATACGGCATAAGGCTTTGTGTTAGTGCTGGGTGCGGTTTTTCGGGGCTGCCGGAGTGTATATTTATCTTGACAACTTCCAATTTTTATGTTATCATATCTGTATATAAATTGCTTTCTTTGGGCAATGGTATTTGTGTGCAAATGAAAGGTGAATATCGATGAAATTCTATTATGGTGTGAACCCGGCTGAAAAAAGGGAAAAGCTCCTTTTTAGCAAGGCTGTAAAGCCTTTGATTGATGATATAATAGATGCTGCGGATAAGGCAATCGAAAAGGGTCAGTCGGCGTTTAAGATGAGCGAATATATGCTGTTTTTCAAGAACGGAAACCGTGATATTTATGAGGATAAATATTTTCTTCGCAGAAGAAATTGTAACCATCTGATGTTCGCATACTGGCTCACGCAGGACGAAAAGTATCTTACACCACTTGTTGATTACATACTGGATATATGCGACGAGTTTTCCTGGTGCGTTCCGGCACATAGCAGATACTCGGAAAAGTGTGCAAAGTTCGTAATTGAGAATGTAGATTTGTTCCAGTCGGAAACAGCAAGATTCTTTGCTGAAATCAAAATGTGTGTCGGAGATAAACTACCGCCGTATGTTGTCGAAAGAATGACATATGAAATAAGACGCAGAGTGTTTCCGACAATTCTGGATGAAAATTCGGAAAAATATTGGTGGGAATCCTGCGATACAAACTGGGCAACTGTTTGCGGTGCCGGATGTACTATGGCGGCGCTTTACTTCGGAACAGAGGAAGAACAGAAAAAGGTTGTTGAAAGATTTAAGAGCTGTCTTGATAATTATCTTACAGGAATTTCCGACGACGGTTGTTGCCTTGAAGGTATGGGATATTGGGGATATGGTTTTGAGCATTTTGCAATTCTTGCAAAGGCTATAGAAGTATATACCGATGGTGAAATAGATTATTTCAAGAACCCCAAGGTTAAAAAGCTTGCGTTTTTCCCGCAGAAAATTCGTATGTCTGAATCGAAGGTTGCGACCATTTCCGACAGTGACGAGGGCTTTTCCGTGAAAATAGGACTGATTTCATTTTTGAAATCTGTTTATGGTAATGTTTTGCGTCCGGATTTGCGTTTCTGCACCATATATGGTAATGTTGATTCGGCGTGTGAACTTTTGTGGCTTGATGAAAACTATCAGAGTGACAGCTTTGCGTTTGAAACAACATTTTTCCCAGAAGCACAGTGGTATATCGGATGCCGCGATAAGTACTCTTTTGCTGCTAAGGGTGGTCACAATTCGGAACTGCACAATCATAATGATGTAGGCTCGTTTATGATAACAGCAGGGGATGAAGTGTTTATTTCTGACCTTGGTCGTGGAGAATATACAAAAGAAAACTTTGCGCCTGAAACAAGATATACACTTCTTCAGAACAGCTCAAGAGGACACAGCGTTCCGATAATAAACGGCGAATATCAGCCGGAAGGCATACAGTATTCTTCAAAAAATGTAAGAGCTACAGACAATACATTTGAGCTTGACATTGAGGGTGCGTATAATATTGGAGCCATAGCCGGAATAAACCGTAGATTTTCGCTTGAAGACGAAAAGGTTGTGCTTACTGACACTTTTGTCAGAAGCGAAAATACATCGGAAATAAAAGAACGCTTTGTTACACAGAAAGAGCCTGTTCTTTGTGATGGGTATGTGGACTGCAAAGTTGGAAAAATTGTTTATGATGCAAAAAGATATATCCCGAAAATCAACACGGAGGTATTTATGAGATTCGGAGGAAAACCCGAAACAGTATACCTTATTGATTTTGTTGCTGTGTCAGAGGACGAGCAGGTATTTACATTTGAATTTGTTGTATAATAAACATGTGTAAAGTTTGAAAGGCAAGACATAATGAAATTCTATTATGGCGTGAACCCGGCTGAAAAAAGAGAAAAGCTTCTTTTCAGTAAGGCTGTAAAACCCATTATTGACAATATAATCAGTCTGGCGGACGAGGCGGTATGCCGTGAACAACCGGCTCTCCGGATGAGTGAGTATATGCTGTTTTTCCAAAACGGCAACCGTGATATATTTGAGGGTAAATATTTCTCCCGCAGGAGAGACTGCAACCATCTTATGTTCGCATACTGGCTTACACAGGATGAAAAGTATCTGACTCCTCTTACAGATTACATAATGTATATATGTGACGAGTTCTCCTGGTGCGTTCCGGCGCACAGCAATTATTCTGAAAGAAGTGCTTCGGAAGTAATAGAAAGTATAGATTTGTTCCAGGCAGAAACCGCAAGACTTTTTGCGGAAATAAAAATGTGCGTTGGAGACAGCTTGCCGCCGTATGTTCTTGATAGAATGGAATATGAGGTAAGACGCAGAGTTTTTTCGACAATCCTTGATGCAACTCACGGTAAATACTGGTGGGAATCCTGCGATACAAACTGGACTGCGGTCTGCAGCGCCGGATGTATAATGGCGGGACTTTACTTCGGAACGGAAGAAGAACAGAAACTATTTGTGGAAAGATTCAAGGTTTGTCTTGACAACTATCTTTCCGGAATACCTGACGATGGCTGTTGCCTTGAAGGAATGTGGTACTGGGGATATGGCTTTGAGAATTTTGCAATTCTGGCAAAGGCGATAGAAGTATATACCGGTGGAGAAACGAATTATCTTAAAGATCCAAAGCTTAAAAAGCTGGCGCTGTTTCCGCAGAAAATACGCATGTCAGAAACAAAGGTTGCTTTGTTTGCCGACAGCGATGAGGCGTTTCCCTTCAAATACGGACTTGCATCTCTTCTTAAATCTATAAACCCTGAGTTTGCAAGACCGGAGATTTGTCCTGACAGACGACTTTGCATAACCTACGGTAATGTTGATTCGGTATGCGAGCTTTTATGGCTTGATGAGAACTATCAGAGTGACAGCTTTTCTTTAGAAACAACATATTTTCCGGATGCCCAGTGGTACATAGTGTGCCGTGACAAATATTCTTTTGCGGGTAAGGGCGGTCACAATTCTGAATTGCACAACCATAACGATGTTGGCTCCTTTATGATAACCGTAGGGGAGGAACCCTTTATTTCCGATCTTGGTCGCGGTGAATATACGAGAGAAAATTTTGCAGCAGAAACAAGATATACTCTGCTTCAAAATAATTCGAGAGGACACAGTGTTCCGGTAATAAACGGTGAATATCAGATACCGGGAATGGAGTACCGTGCAGAAAATGTAAGGGTTGAGGGAAATACCTTTGAGCTTGACATCGAAGGTGCGTATAAAAAAGGAATAATTGCCGGAATAAACCGTAAGTTTTCCTTTGAAGACGGGAAAATCGTACTTACGGATACCTTTGTGAAAAATGAAAACACATCCGAAATAACAGAACGCTTCATAACAAAAAAAGAGCCTGTTCTTTTTGACGGCTGTGTTGATTGCGGAGTGGGAAGGATTTTCTATGACGCAAAAAGATATATTCCAAAAATCAGTACAGAGTTGTTTGTCGGATTTGAAAAGCAAAAAGAAACAGTGTATTTTGTTGATTTTGTTGCTGTTTCAAAGGATGAGCAGGTATTTACATTTGAATTTATTGTATAAATACATAAAAAAATATAACAAAAATAAGGAGGGTGGATTTAATGGGCAGAATCAATGTATCTATGGACGAAATTATCGGCAAGATTAAAAATAATGCTCTGAGCTTCAAGGGGAAGCTTCCGGCGTGCAATATGGCGTCAGACGGAAAATTTTCTCTTAACAATGGCGGAGGCTGGACTGACGGTTTTTACATAGGCGTAATCAATCTGGCATATATTCTTTCGGGAGACAAGCAGTTTCTTGACCTTGCGGCAGAGTATGATGAGTTTTTCAAAAAAAGAATCCGGAACACAGATGAAGTGAACGAGGCTAACGGTTTTCTGAAACTTGATCACGATGTTGGTTTTATATTCTTGCCGGTGAACGGATTCAGATACAACCTCTTGAAAAAAGAGGAAGATAAGGAAATCCTTATTAAAGCTGCAGATGTACTGGTTGAAAGATTCAACGAGGCAGGTGGCTTTATCCGTGCGTGGGATACCTGGAAATGGGATACAGATGAAAAGTTTATTGAAGAAAAGAAAGGAAAAGTAATCATAGACAGTATGATGAACATTCCGCTTCTTTTCCAGGTTGCTGAAATTACGCAGGATAAGAAATATTATGATATTGCTCTGCGTCATGCTCATACCGTTGCAAGTACTATTGTGCGTGATGATTATTCTACATTCCATTCCTATAACTTTGACCACAAGACAGGTGCTCCGATATGCGGTAAAACTGTTCAGGGATATTCCGATGACTCCTGCTGGTCAAGAGGTCAGGCTTGGGCTGTATACGGCTTTGCTCTTGCTTATAAATACACAAAAGAAGAAAAGTTTATTGAGATTTCAAAAAAGACCGCAGAATATTTTATGGATAATCTGACAGCGGTTGATATGCCGAGCTGGGACTTTGCGGCAAAGGACCAGACCTTTGCTCCCTGGGACAGCGCTGCGTCAACTATATGTGCATCGGGTCTTCTGGAAATATATGAGCTTACAGGCGATAAAAAATATTACGATTATGCTATGCGTTTGCTTGATGCAATTGAAAGATTCTGTCTGACGGTAGACTACGATAATTGCCAGCCTCTTATTCTACACGGTTGTATCGGCACTGCATATTCAAAGGGAAATGAGCAGTTCATTAAAAACCTCTGGATAGGTCAGGCGTTGACATACTCTGATTATTTCTATCTTGAGTGCAAGTTGAAATTAAGTGACAATAAAATACGTATTTTCTGATGCGTAAACACAGATATAATTTTTATAAATAAATATTTGGGAGGTGATAAGTGTGAAATTAACGATTGTTAACAAGGACAAAGAAGTATTGCTGGAAAAGACAGGTGCGAGTATAGATGTTGTATATGAAGGCGAATATCAGGCGGGCGATAAAATTATTATCCACAAGCAGGGTACAAAGTTTGTGACAGTTCAGCTTGATGAGTATATTGCTGAAAGTACTATATATGCACCGTCGGCAACGGTGGAATTTGAAATTCCGAGCGGTGACCTGAAAAGAGGTTATGCCCCCGAAGCTTTTTCCGGAAGCACACACCATATAAGAGCTTGTGAAACAAGCGAGGAAGTGGCTTACGGCTTCCGTAACATTTCTCTAAATTCACACGATAAAAGAGGTCAGAAAAGATATTTCCCTCACGCGTATGCAAATCTTGTTACCCGTGATGATGTATCCTTTTTTGAGAGAAACGCAATAGATGGTATTTGCGACAACGAAGGACACGGTGACTATCCGTATCATTCGTGGGCTGCCGGTGCGAGAGAAGACCTTGAATATTTTATAGACTTCGGAACTGAAGTTGAGGTCGAAAAATTCGTGTTCTATCTCCGTGCAGATTTTCCCCACGACACTTATTGGAAGAACATTGATTTGGAATTTTCCGATGGCACAATAGTTACTGCAGAATTTGTAGAAACAAAAGAAGGTCAGGAAGTTTTGCTTCCCGAAAAGATTGTAACCAAAACCGTACATCTTACAAACTTCAGACAGGTATCCTATCCGCTGTCCTGGGCAGCACTGTCACAGGTTGAAGTGTATGGAAAATATATTAAGGAGGATTTAAGTAAAATGGAAATCAGAAGTGCATCAAACCCCAAAGACGTAAAACATTATGACACAGACAGACTGAGAGAGGAATTCCACATTTCAGAGCTGTTTACAAAGGATAACATCAGAATGGTGTATAGCCACATCGACAGAATCATTACAGCAGGAATTATGCCTGTATATCAGGAGCTTAAGCTTCAGGGCGGTAAAGAGCTTGCAAGCGAATACTTCCTTGAAAGACGCGAAATGGGTTGTATCAATGTAGGTGGCAAGGGTATTATCACTGTTGATGGAACAGAATATGAAATGAACCCCAGAGACGGTATTTACATTGGTATGGGAAATAAGGAAATCAGCTTCAAGAGCGTAAATACAGAAGAACCTGCAAAGTTCTATGTTTCCTCCTGCCCTGCACACGCAACATATCCGATAGTTAAAATTGATATAACAAAGGCAAAGAAGGTTCCCTGCGGAAGCGTTGAGGACTGCAACAAGAGAGTTATCAATCAGTACATCCATCCCGAAGTAATCAAGTCCTGTCAGCTCGCTATGGGTCTTACACAGCTTGAACCCGGCTCCAACTGGAACACAATGCCTTCCCATACCCACGACAGAAGAATGGAAGTTTATATGTATCTTGATATGGGTGAAAATGATGCTGTATTCCATATGATGGGCGAGCCCGGCGAAACAAGACATATCGTTATGCACAACGAAGAAGCTGTAATTTCTCCCAGCTGGTCAATCCACTCAGGAGTTGGTACAAAGAACTACTCATTCATCTGGGCAATGTGCGGAGAAAATCAGGAATTTACAGATATGGACCATATCGAAACAAGAGATTTAAGATAAGAGGTGCTTAAAATGTTTAATTTGAACGGAAAAATTGCACTTGTAACAGGTGCATCATACGGAATCGGATTTGCTATTGCAAGTGGTCTTGCAAAGGCAGGCGCAAAAATTGTTTTTAATGATATAAACCAGGAGCTTGTTGATAAAGGTGTTGAAAACTACAAGGCTGAGGGTGTTGACGCAAAGGGTTATGTTTGCGACGTAACAAACGAAGATGCTGTAAATGCTATGGTAAAGGATATTGAGGAAACTGTTGGTGTTGTTGATATTCTTGTAAACAACGCAGGTATCATCAAGAGAATCCCTATGCACGAAATGAGTGCGGCAGACTTCAGACAGGTTATCGATGTTGACCTTAATGCTCCCTTTATTTGCTCAAAGGCTGTTATCCCTTCGATGATTAAAAAGGGTGGCGGTAAAATCATCAACATCTGTTCAATGATGTCCGAGCTTGGTAGAGAAACAGTTTCTGCATATGCAGCGGCAAAGGGCGGACTTAAGATGCTTACAAGAAATATTTGCTCCGAATACGGCGGAAACAATATTCAGTGTAACGGTATTGGCCCCGGATATATTGCAACTCCCCAGACTGCACCCCTGAGAGAGCCTCAGGCAGACGGTTCAAAGCATCCTTTTGACTCATTTATCTGCGCTAAGACTCCTGCAGGCAGATGGCTTAACCCGGAAGAACTTGTAGGTCCTGCGGTATTCCTTGCTTCAAGTGCATCTGATGCTGTAAACGGACACATTCTTTATGTTGATGGCGGTATTCTCGCATACATCGGAAAACAGCCGTAATTGTTTTTGAATTAACTTAAAAACAAAATGTTAGGGACAGTTAATGCTGGTAAAACAGATATTAACTGTCCTGTTTTCTTTATATGGATTGCTTGTGCATAAGTGTCATAATCTTTGGGTATTTGGGACATATTATTGTTGAAAAACAAGAAACTGAAATTTTTTTAAAAAAGTATTGACAAAAGCGGTTGATTGTGGTATTATATTTAGGCGGTCAATTGAATATAGACATTATGCGGGTGTAGTTCAATGGTAGAATTCCAGCCTTCCAAGCTGATTACGAGGGTTCGACTCCCTTCACCCGCTCCATTTTATGTGCCTTTAGCTCAGC
>JAFWWX010000375.1 GCA_017517985.1 Clostridia bacterium
CAAAAGCAAAAAGCAATGAAAGATTATACTTGCTAATGCAAACGATATGTTCAAGCGGAATCAGGGTATCAGAATTGCAGTATATAACAGTTGATGCCGTAAGGTTAAGAAAAGCGGCTATTAACTGTAAGGGTAAAATGAGAATTGTGATTTTACCAAAGGAGCTTTGCAGAATGCTCACAGAATACGCGAAAACCCAAAAAATAACAAGCGGCTCCGTGTTTGTTACAAAAACTGGAAAACCGCTTGACAGAAGCACAATATGGAAAATGATGAAAGCACTTTGCGAAAGTGCAAGAGTATCAAAGAATAAAGTGTTTCCACATAATTTAAGGCATCTTTTCGCACGCACGTTTTACACACTTCAAAAAGACATTGTAAGACTTGCAGACATTCTCGGACATTCAAGCGTAAACACCACACGTATATACACAATGGAAACAGGGGAAATACATCGCAAGCAAATTCAAAAATTAGGACTATTACGACTATAAATAAAAATACCACATAATCGAAATTATGTGGAAAGACAAATTCACATAATCGAAATTATGTGGTATATTATAGCCGAGTTCAATATCAACAGCATACATATTATAGCATGTTCAGGAGTGTTTGTCAATGATTTACAGTTGTTTTATAGAAAAATCATCAATGTGCATTAAAAAAGACATAGCAAAACAGACCGGTTTTACAAAACTAACAATCACCGGTCTAAAAACTATGCTCTTTTTTAGAAAAATATGTGTATGCCATATGGTAGTTTAGTTCCTTTTGGTGTCAAATTAGTTGTGCCTTGCAACATAATTTCGATTATGTTGCAAGGCAATTTTTTTTGACATCTTTTGTAATGGGCATTACGCATCAACAAATGTGTCCAAAAATATTGAGTGAAAGGGTTGAATCAAAATGGACAAATTCGATATGTCCGACAAGAAAAAAGCAATCATTGCGACAACTTGGGACTACCTATTAAAAACTGGTTTAGGAAATGCCTCAATAGGTGAGTTGTGCCGTGACACGAAACTTGCTCAAAGCAGTCTTTACTATTGGTTTGAGAACAAAGATGATATTTGGATAGCTGCCGGCAAGTATGGATTATCAAAGGTTGTTGACTCACTTATGGATTTCACCCTCAATCATACGGACAATGTCCGTGAATACTTCGATACTCTTTTAGATGAGGTTGAAAAGTATAAGTATGATTTGCGCCTGGCTCTTCAGATTACTACAAGCCCTGTTTTCGGTGATCGTATGCGTGACAAGGCAAAAGATTTCAGACTTTGGTATGAAAAATATGCAAACAAGCTGATTAGAATTTTTGGATGCACATATGAGCAAGCGGAAACATTTATTTATTCCATTATTGCATTTGTGATTGATTATGCAATATGGGACGACGGCGACAAGACGCAGATGTTGCTTGAAAATCTATATGGCAGAATAGTCAATATACTGCATATAGACGAAAAACAGTTGTAATTTTATTTACATAAAAACACTTTAAGAAAACGGAGGAAATCAAAAAATGTATTTCAACTTGAAAAAGAAAGTCGGCTCTTTGCTTGTGGCTGCGGCTATGGTGACGAGCATATTTGCCGGATTGCCTGTTATGGCAGCAGACAACATTGAGGTAATTCTGACAGATGTAACCAACAGTAATGCTTCAACCAAAACGGGCGACGCTAAAATACAAGTCAGCATTAAAGGTAATGTTGATGATGTAACAGCAATGCAGACAGCATTTGACGTTACGGGAGAACTTGACTATATCGGTGTAAAATATCTTGTGGAGAATGACGCTCCGGCAGACGCAAAATTAGGTAATAAACTTACAGTAGGATTTGCGCTCAGTGACGCTGTTTCATTTGATGATGAAACTCCTGTATTTATTCTTACATTCCATAAACCAACAGGTGGCAGTGTAACTCTTTCGGTTGACAATGAACATTCGTACTGCCTGACAGAAAACGGCTCTGTTTATGCAACAGGCACAAGCAGTATAACTGCACAAAGCGCTACAAGTGCAAAAGAGGGCATGGACGCAACCGTTAAAATCAAAATGGATAAAGTTCCCGATTTTGTTGCAAGTAATGAATCGGGTGTAACACTTAAAATTACAGACCAGTCAAATGGTGATGTTATTAAAGTGCCTTTGAACAGCGAGAACAGAGATAACACAACAAAGGCGGAATTTACTGTAACAAAAACCGTTATCAAAGGCAACAAATATACTGTTGAACTTTCCGGCATTGGATATAAAACATACAAGGTAACAGACATAACCTTTGATGATGTACTTACTATAACAAACAGTAATTTTGTTCCGGGTGATGTTGACAAAGACGGCGAGATTACTGACGCAGACAAAACCGCTTATGAAAATCTTATTGCAAAAGACGAATACAATCCGGCAGCAGACTTTAACCGTGACGGCTATGTAGATGAAAATGACAATGTTTTCGGAACATCGGCTGCACCTGAAAAGACAAAGCCTGCAAAAATGTCAAAGCCTACTGTAACAGGTGGCGATAAGAAAATAACCGTTAGCTGGACTGCTCCTGATAATGGCGGTGCAGCAATTACAGGTTATACCATTAAATATGGTACAAGCAGCACAAACCTTAATAAGACAGAAAATATTACAAACGCAAATACTACAAGTAAAGAAATCACAAGTCTTTCCGCAGATACAACCTATTATGTGCAGATAGCGGCAAAGAACGAAATCGGTACAGGTGATTATTCAGAAATCGCAAATGCTACAACCAACGAAGGCGGCTCTGGCGGAGCCGGCGGCGGTGGTGGCGGAACCGGTGGTGGCGGCGGTGGTGCTGGAGGTGGCGGCGGTGCTGCACCTTCTACACCTACAGCTCCGACCACACCAACAACACCTACTACTCCTGTAACACCTTCCGGCACAACTGAAACATTTACTGACCTTGGCAATTATGCTTGGGCGAAAGAATCCATTTATACATTAAAGAACAAAGGTATTATCAGCGGTATAAGCGAAACAGAGTATGCCCCTGCTAACAATATCAAGCGTGGTGATTTCATTCTCATCTTGACAAGAATGTTATCTATAAACGATAGCTTTACAGAAAACTTTGCAGATGTTCCGGCAGACAGCTATTACTATAACGCAATCGGCAGCGCCAAAGCAGCAGGAATTGCACACGGCAGCGGTGAGAACTTTATGCCTGAAAACACAATCACAAGACAGGATTTAATTACTCTTGCTTATCGTGCTTTCCTTGCAAAAGGTTACATTACTGAAACATACGATATGACATCTTTGGACGCATTTGCGGATAAAGACAATATTGCAGATTATGCAAAAACAGCAATGGCTTCTATGGTTAAGGCTGGAATTATTCAGGGTTCCGACGGAAATGTAAATCCTCTTGGAAATGCAACACGAGCAGAGGTTGCTGTTATGTGTGCAAGATTGGTGGCTTTGATGAACTAATATGGCACATACCTACGACAACACGGAAGATACATTCTTGATATTTGCTTTTGTAGTTATAATTGGATTTTTTATCGTTTTAGCTTTCTATTTTAATGTTATTGCTCCTTTTATGAAAGCAAGAGACTATATAAAGATGGAAATGCAGCGAAGCGACAGCAATGAGTATTACTATTGGAAAAGCGAATTAAAAAGATTGTATATATCACACATACCGATTATAGGTAGATTTTTCAGATAATTATTCAACATTCGTTGACTAATTATATATGGGGCGGCGAGCATAATTTCCTTGCTCGGTGCTAAAATGGC
>JAFWWX010000376.1 GCA_017517985.1 Clostridia bacterium
ACAGAGGCAAACAACACTTCAGAACTTGTGTATGAAACATTGAATATTTTAATGAATGTAAATTATGTATCTTACGACATAAAACGTAAGAAAAAGAAAGGAGTCAAATTATGAAAATTGATAAAGTAAATATCAACAATCATTTACCGTTTAATGAAAATCCTTACCGAATCCGTGAGGGTGAAGAGTTGGAATCGCTGCTTGACAGCATAAGTGAGAACGGGATAATCTCACCCCTTGTTGTCAGACCTACGGAGGAGAAAGGTAAATTTGAAGTAATATCGGGACACCGCAGATTACACGCTGCCCGAATGCTTAATCTTGAAACCGTTCCCGTTACAGTTTGTGATGTAAGTAGAGAAGAAGCAATGATTATGCTGGTTGACAGTAACCTGCACAGAGAACATATTTTACCGAGCGAAAAAGCAAATGCGTACAAGCTGAAACTTGATGCTATGAAAGCACAGGGCAAGAGGACAGATTTAACTTGTGGACAAGCTGTCCACAAGTCCAGAGAAAGCGTGTCCGACACCGACAGCGGCAGGCAAGTACAAAGATATATCCGCCTGACTATGCTTATACCTGAACTGCTTAAAATGGTAGACGAAAACAAAATTGCGTTTTCCGTTGCAGTTGAATTGTCGTATCTTGATGATTCCAAACAGTATGAATTATTGGAAATAATTGAGGAAACAGAATGTACTCCGTCATATTCTCAAGCGAACAGAATGCGAAAGCTATTCCAATCGGGAGAACTGAACGAAAACTCAATTAACAATATTATGAACGAGGAGAAAGCTAATCAAAAACCGATGTTCAAGATGTCTATGGAACGATTGCAGAAATATTCTCCGAAGTCTGATGAAAGACAGATGCAGGAGTTCATAATCAAGGCTTGCGAATATTATGCAAAGTATTTACAGAAAAAGAGAAATCGGGAGGCAAGATGATTTATGGGTGAAATTATACCGATTTCAGACTTCGACTGTGACTATTTCATCAACGGAATATGCTACAAAGTCTCATCAAGATTTGAAGGTTTTGAAGCACCGAAAATCAGCTCTACACTTACCGAAAGGTTTGAAAAATATTTAGGCGGCGATTTCGCACATTTGACAAATACTGAAGGTGAAAATACAATACAAGCGGAATAT
This sequence comes from Clostridia bacterium, assembly GCA_017517985.1. Next base: position 1,155 of record JAFWWX010000376.1, read on the forward strand.
GTATGTTCGACTGCCGGAGAGGAGGATTAATGCAGTCAAACAAAGTGGGAATCACTGCTCTTTACTGTCGCTTATCCCGTGATGACGGTAATAAAGAAAGTGACAGTAACTCCATTGAGAATCAAAAAATCATGTTATCGAGATATGCTCAAGAGAAAGGTTTTGAGAACACCAGATTTTATGTTGATGACGGGTTTACCGGTACAAACTTTAATCGACCTGATTTCAAAAGAATGATGGAAGATGTTGAAGCTGGATATATCTCAACCATTATCGTAAAGGATATGTCCCGATTCGGCAGAAATTATGTCGAGGTAGGATTATACACCGAATCATACTTTCCCGAAAACAACATCCGCTTTATCGCTATAACAGACTTGGTTGACAGTGCTGACGGTGAAAATGAAATCATCCCGTTCAAGAATGTTATGAACGAGATGTATGCAAGAGATATCTCAAAAAAGGTACGGTCTGCAAAAAGAATCCGTGGCAATATGGGTGAGCCGCTTGCACAACCGCCTTACGGTTATGTCAAAGATGCAATTAACCCAAAGAAATGGGTAATTGAACACGAAGCTGCAGAGGTTGTGAGAGATATATTCCGCATGTGCCTTGAAGGTAAAGGCAACGAGACCATTGCCCGATTGCTTCAGGAAAACAAGGTGCTTGTAC
>JAFWWX010000377.1 GCA_017517985.1 Clostridia bacterium
ATAACGGGTATGGCGGTATATTTGTGATATTCCAGCTTTTCCATAAGCTGACGAAGGTTAGAGTCATCAAATATATTTGCCACCTGATTTTTAGGAGTTAGAAAATATAAAATATTCATTGATTTATCCTCCCTGATATTTGTCATTTATATTGTAACATATTTTTACATAAGTCATTGTAAACAATGTGTTAAAAGGGAAAACCCTTAAACATTTTATCATAAATTGCCCAAATGTCAACCCTTATATTTTTTCTTTGTTGCCATACCCCCGCGAAGGTGCCTTTCCGACTTGTTTTCGTCAAGCACACACCTTACCTCACAGGCAAGATGTGGATTTATTTTTTTAAGACGCTCTGTTACATCCTTATGTACTGATAGAAGAACATTGATACTTTTCGTCAAGTCCTATGTCTGCAAGGAGTCTTAAGTATATGTCAATATGTCCGTCTTCCGCCACTTCAATTCGGTCGATTACTCGCTTTAGCATCTCGTTGGTAATCTCTGCAGTACTTAAGATATCGCCTATACTCTTGAATGTATCTGTCAGTCCGTATTCGAGCTTATCTGCCTGTGTAATGCCGAACCTCACCATCTTGATTTTCTCCTCCAGCTTTTTAATTTCTGCATTGGTGGACTTGGTCTTTTCTTTCAGGTCTTCCATTGAGATAACCTCATTTTCATACATATCCACATATCTTTGTCGGCTCTTTTTGAGTTTTTCTATCTCTCGCACTATTTCTTTTTCTGTTTTAAGATTTTGGTGCATCGGCTCGTAATTCTTGTTGAAGTCTTTGATTATTTTCTTAATAACCTTTTGCTTGTCCTCAATTAAGCCTGTAAGATATCTCTTGATAGACTCAAGCAATTCACCTTCGTCTATTACCGTCTTGTTATTGCAGAAATCTGCTCCGTTGATATTACGACCGCAACACACCCATGTGTATTTATAACCACTTTTCACCTTTCGTTTTGCCTGTCTGAAGAAGTGTCCGCAGTCAGTGCATTTAAGCAGGGTGCTGAATACATGCTTGCAGTCCTTTCGCTGTCCCTGAGAGAATTTTTCTTTGTTTGTTTCCATTTTCTTTTGAGCAAGCTCAAAGGTGTTCATATCTATAATCGCAAGGTCAGGTCTCTCTACTACTTTCCATTCTTCTTCGGGTTTATAAATTCTGTCGCCTGTCAGAAAGTCCTTTACTTCTTCTTTGCCATTGATGATAATTCCGCAGTACATTCTGTTGGTAAGAATTCTGCAAATTCCGTTTTGGGTCCACTTGCATCCTCGCTTTGTTTTTATGTTTTCTTCGTTAAGGATTTTTGCGATTTTGCTTGCACCGAATTCCTCGTTTATGTACATTTGATATATACGGCGGACTACATTTGCTTCAAAAGTGTTAATGTTTAGATTAAAGTAATCACCGATGGTTTTGTCATAACCGAATATGATGTTTGGCACTCTGCCTTTTTCAGCATTAAGACTTTTACTGAACTTAATTCTTTTGGATGTATTTTCACTTTCCTATTGTGCTACCATCGCAAGCATAGTGAGCACCAATTCTCCATCTTCGGTTGACAAATTAGTGTTTACGAATACAACCGGGATTCCTATAGCTTTCAGTTCTCTGATTGATTGCAGGAAGTCAACCACGTTTCTTGCCATTCTTGATATATCTTTCGTTACTACCATATCGAATTTTCCAAGCCTTGCATCTCTCATTAGTCTCATAAATTCAGGACGCTTTCGCATCTGTGTTCCTGAAATGCCCTCATCTGCATACATATGAACAATTTCGTGATTGTTTCTTTCAGCAAATTCGCCGTAGAATTTCTTCTGCATTTCTAAGCTGTTCAGCTGATCTGTTTTGTCAGTTGATACTCTGCAATATGGAGCTATTCTCATAAATAATTACCTCGCTTTCTTGTTTTGGTACGCTATGCGCAACACACAACATACCACAGTTTTTGTTACAAGTCTACGAAGGAATTCTGATTCCCTCTCTTAACATAATACTCCGCCGGAAATTTAATTCAGGCGGAGTATGTTTGCTATGTATTCCTTAATCCAAATCACTACATGATTCAGAGTTACTATTCTCGCTACGCTTTTCCATCTTGTCTAAAATCATTTTGGTCAGAACTCCTGTCGCCGCCTGTGAAATAAATTCCCCTGCGATTTTTTCGGAGTCATTCCTCGTATTTGGATTATGGAAGGTTATATGTAGTTCCGCTTTTTTCATATAACATTTCTCCTCCAATTCCAAATTTGATTTATGTTACATACTATGTAAGCCCGTCCTAAAATATTCACTCTTTTGGATAATTAAATTCCCCATGTGTACGCTTGGCATCAAACACCGCCACCTGATGAATTTCATCACCCCATTCTTGCTCATTTAAGGATTCAAGAAGTTTTTCTTCATTATTAGTAAGCATCTTGAATGCCTTATCAAATTTTCTTTGCCTTTGGAATGGTCTCTCCGCCGGATTGATGTTCCCATACCAGAATTCTTCAAGTATATGCATTATTTCTCCTCCTTACGCAAAGAGAGCGACTCAAGTTCCGGTATATCCGAAATCGAGTCGCCCTCTTCAATCATTATCTTTGCTGTCAGCAGTGCGTGCTTGACATAAATCATATTCAATTGTTCTCGTATGGTTTTGGTATTACCTTTTTGTTCAACCATTTTGAATACTTCTACAAACACCGCACTTTCTATGCCGTACTTGTCACCATACATAATCTCTTCCAATGTATACTTTGCCATTCGTGTCACCTCCTGTGACACAAACACTATCACAAGAAGTAGCGGAAGTCAACGAAGGAATATTAAGCCGCAGCATTCATATTAATGCTTTCTATAACCTTACGAATGCCCGCCCATACAGACAAATCCGTAAATACCTCTACAACACTTCCTCTGTCGGTAAAAGGGGAATCCTGCAAAACAGATAAATCCTTCATCATTCCGTTGTGAACGATATATTCTACAATCTGATTTACAAAAT
>JAFWWX010000378.1 GCA_017517985.1 Clostridia bacterium
AAAATAACAGATGTTCAGCCCCATCCCGATGCTGATAAACTCAGAGTTTGCAGTGTTGATATCGGTGGAGGAATAAAGCAGATTGTGTGTGGTGGTAGCAATCTTGAAGTAAATCAGAAGGTTGTAGTTGCTTGCCCTGGATCTTTTGTACGCTGGCACGGTGAGGGAGACCTTGTAGAAATTAAGAATGCAAAGCTCAGAGGAGTTCCAAGCTTTGGTATGATTTGTGCATCTGTTGAAATCGGTCTTTCTGATTTATTCCCTGCAGAAGAACACGAAATTATGGATGTTACATATCTTGACTGTGCTGCAGGTACACCTGTTGCTGATGCACTTGGTCTTCGTGACATCATTCTTGAAATAGACAACAAGTCGATGACAAACCGTCCTGACCTTTGGGGGCACTACGGTATTGCAAGAGAACTTGCCGCACTTTATGACCTTCCTCTTGAAACCATTGACAAGTATGTACCTGAAACAACAGAAAAGTTTGATATTTATATTACAGATGCAGAAAGATGTCCGCGATATATTGGCGCAAGAATCGAGGGCGTAGAGGTAAAGGAAGCTCCTTTTGAAATGCGTTCACGACTCTGGAGAGTTGGTATTCGTCCGATTAATGCTCTTGTTGATATAACAAACTATGTAATGATGGCAACAGGTCAGCCTACTCACGCATTTGACTCTGACAATATTAAGGATTATATTGAAGTAAGACGTGCAAGGAGTGGTGAAAAACTCAATCTTCTTAATGATAAAGAGCTTGAACTTTGTGAAGACGACCTTGTAATAGCAGATGCAAAAGAAGCGGTAGCTCTTGCAGGAGTTATGGGTGGCTCAAAGGACTCAGTTCTTGATACAACCACTAAGGTTATTCTTGAGGTTGCAAACTTTGAATCAAGGGGTATCAGAAGAACAGCTCTAAGATATGACAACAGAACTGAAGCATCTTCAAGGTATGAAAAGGCAATTGACCCTGAAAGATGTGATATAGCACTCAGCCTTTCAATGAAGCTTTTCAGCGAGCTTTATCCCGAAATGAAGGTAACTGCATTTAATGACTGTTATCCCGAAAAACTCAAATGCGCTGAAATTGATGTTGACCTTGACTGGCTTGACAGAAGACTTGGTATGAGAATACCAAAAGAGGTTGTTGAAAAGAAGCTTGGAGCACTTGGCTTTAAGGTTGATTACAACGATACATCAATGCATGTTGTTGTTCCAACCTGGCGTTCAACAGGGGATGTTTCAATAAAAGCTGATATAATGGAAGAAGTAGCAAGAATGTACGGTTATGAGAACTTCCAACCAACTCCCATTACCACAAGCTTTGACGGTGCTATAAATCAGCTTGACATTGATATTATCCGTAAGGTAAAGGAATATCTCGCATTCAGTTGTAATATGAGAGAAATTTTCACATATCCTTGGATGAGTGAAGAGTTTGTCAATGCTCTTATTCCTGATACAAGTAAAATTCTTACACTTGCAACGCCTCCATCAGTTGAGGAAAGATTTGTAAAATCCACACTTCTTCCCAATATTTGTAAGGCAATTGTCAAGAATGAGCATAACTTTGATGAATTCTCTATTTTTGAAGAATCTCTTGTGTTTATCGACGATGAATATACAACCGATTATCCCAATGAGTCTTTGCCCAAGCAGGAAAGACATATTGGTCTTGCTTTTGCAGGTAGTGCAGATGACTTTGGCACGCTTTTTGCCAAGGCTAAGGGATATATTGCTGAAATGCCTTCATATACACATATGGAAGGATTTACTTTCAGACGTACAGAAAAGCCTTTCTGGGCTGACCAGACAGCTTGGTATAACATATATCTTGGTGAGACAAAGATAGGTGATATGGGTCTTCTTTCAAAGAAGACAGCACTTTCCTGTGGAATAAAGGTTCTGACTGCAGTTCTTTGTGAGCTTAGTATTGATGCGTTCAAACCCTTCAAGTCAAGAACAAACAAGTTTGTTAAACTCCCTGAATTCCCTATGAATCAGTATGACCTTTCAATGCTTGTTGATTCAATGACAAAATGGGAAGATATAAAGAACTGTGCTTTAACAGCTAAGAAGTCTGACGGATGTTATCTCAGAGATGTTGAGTTTATTGATGAATATACAGGCAAGCAGGTACCGGAAGGAAAGAAGTCTGTAACAATCAGACTTACAATTGGCTCTGATGAAAAAACACTTACATCGGCTGAGGTTGAGGCTTCTGCAATTACAGTTATTAAAAAGCTTTCAGCTGTAAAATCAGAAAAGAATCCCAATGCGATTGCTGCTGAAATTCGTACAAAATAATAAATTAGCGCTGTAGCTTACATTTGCTACAGCGCTTTTGCTATAACGAACGCAATAGTCGCATGGTTTAAAAGAGGTTAACCGATGAAGAAAATCCTCCAATGTGTTATAATAAAAGCGACCTGCCAGTCGAAAATAAAAAACACATTGGAGGATTTATCTATGAAAAAGTTTTAATAGACAATAATAGTTTAGCACATACAGCGTGGAATTGCAAGTACATTTTATATCCGTATCAATTAAATGTGGAAAATATTATGTATATATGGTAAGGATAAAAAACTTGAATAGTTTTTACTGTAACTATAATATTTATTTAATTTGAGTTACCAATTCCTATTATTGTATCAATAGGAAGAGAAAGAATATACCCGTTGGCATCGGTGTTAGCTCCGAATTTTTCGCTGATGGCGTTCATTATGTCAAGTTTATTCGAAGATTCAGCGACAATTATAATGATTTCTCTTTCTTCCTGTACTCCAAGTCCCCAAAGACTTATTGCATCCGGTGCGGCAATACCTCTGCCATGAATTATTGTTCCTCCTCTTGCGCCTGCACTTTTTGCGGAGTTCATTACCTCCTCACTGAAGCCGGGATTTACAACTGCTGCAATCATTACTCTTTTTGTTTCCGACATTATAAGTTCTTCCTTTCCGTCAGATATAAAATTATCAGCGGGTATAGCGTTCATAAGTTTCAAAAGCTTATTATTTGAAGCCCCTAGAGGCATTGTAAAAGCAATGCCGTTTCCGGGGATAGCAAACATCAGGTCAATATACAAATCTTTTATAACTATATCCGCAATATTCTTAGGAAGCATACAGATAATTATACGTTTATCCGATGTTCCTATTCCGAGTATATCAAGTATATTGCTCGGTGCAGTGCCTACTGCATTAACTTTGTAGTGAATTGGTATCTTCTTTTTCTCAAAGTATTTTGCTGCAGTATCGTATAGTTTTGGTGTTGTAATAGTTAATAATATACGGTACGCCAAATCATTTTTATTCATGTCGTAGCCTCCTCAAATTCGATGATGGAATTATCATCTTCGGGAATGGTGATTTCGGAAATATCTTTGAATCTTGCAAGTTTGATTCTATAAAGTATACCCATTATTTGAATTGCAATTAGAGGTGTTAACGCAACAAGAGCGACGACTCCAAATGCATCAGTCATAATGTCACCACCTGACTGGGTACATGCTCCAATGCAAAGGGGAAGAAGGAAAGTGGATGTAATGGGACCACTGGCAACTCCACCGGAGTCAAAGGCAATACCAATAAATATTTTTGGTGTAAATAAGGACATAACAAGTGCAATCATATATCCTGGAATTACAACAGAGCTTATAGGGATTCCTGTAAGAACTCTGAGCATAGCAAGTCCAAGACTTATCGAAACACTGACTGACATACATCTGTTCATGGCCTTGGCAGAAATTGAACCTTCTGTAACTGATTGAACCTGTTTATTCAATATTTGAATTGCTGGCTCCGCTTTTACAATAAAGTAACCTATTATCATTCCGATTGGGATAAGAAGATATTTTTGATAACTTCCTGTGGCAAGATTACTTCCAAGCAATGAACCTACCGGGGCAAATCCGACATTTACACCGCACAAAAACAGAACAAGTCCCAGATATGTGTAAAGAAATCCCACGGATATACGAAGTCTTTGACGCTTGTGGTATCTGTGTGTCAACATTTGGAAGATAAAAAACATAGCAATTACAGGTAAAATTGAAATGGCAACTTCCTTTGCAAAATGGGGAAGCTCATAAGTAAATGCCTTGGCGACATCTCTCATAGTATTGACATCAGGGATGGGAGTTGTGCTTGGGATTTCCTGCGGGGTACAGAAGAAGCTGAGAATCATCACGGCAAGTATCGGACCTATGCTTGAAAGTGCAACAAGACCAAAGCTGTCATCCTGGGCGTTTTTATCGCTTCTTATCATAGATATACCTACACCCATTGCCATTATAAAAGGAACTGTGATTGGACCTGTAGTAACTCCGCCCGAATCAAATGCAACAGATAAAAACTGTTTGGGGATAAAAACGGATAGAATAATTAAACCGGCATATAAAACGAAAAGAAGCTTTGATAAACTGATTTTAAGGACAATTCTAAGTACCGATAAAGCAAGAAAAACACCAACTCCGACTGCGACTGTCAAAATAAGTATATGGTTATCTATTCCGGGGACCTGCTCTGATAATACTTGAAGGTCAGGTTCTGCGATAGTTATAAGTAATCCCATAATAAAACTTATGATAGCTATTGTGGATATTTTTCTGGATTTTGTAAGCTGGATTCCTATACCTTCTCCGATAGGACTCATTGATATTTCTGCACCTAACTGGAACATTCCCATGCCAATTATCAACATAACAGCACCGACCATAAACATTACAACAGCACCGATTTCCAACGGTACAAGCAGTATGCTAAGTGCAAGTACAATGAATGTTATAGGAAGTATTGCAGAAAGCGACTCCATAATTTTTTCTTTTAATGTCTGATTCATAATATATTCCGTAAAGCCGGAGTTTCTCACCCCTTAATTATCATATAATAACAGTATATCATATTAAAGAATCATAAATCAAATATAATGTTTAAATAATTAGTATATTTATGTTGCCAAAAGTAATCTTAACGAATAATTAATAACAGCCCTGCTTTTCGTAAAAGCAGGGCTGTTGGTTATATTTTACTGTGCAATTTTTTCAACGGAAGTGATGTGAGTGTTCGGTCCTTCATACCAGTAGAGGAAACCTTCAATGTCAACTATATCACCGGCGTTGAGTGTTCCAACAGTTTTATAAACATCGGTTTCTGTTCCGGTGAGATAAACCTCTACACAGAAGTCGTAATCTTTTTCATCAAGAGAAAGGGTTACATAAATGTCATCACCGGGAGTTTCATTCTTGTAGTTAACAGCCTTAACTGTCATACCCTTGAAAGAAACAAGTTCGTTCTGGTGCTTTATAAGGTCATCTGTTCCGAGGAGTGATGTTGCGTCAAAAGGTGTTGCAATGAAATTACCGTCAAGAATTTCAAAGGAAGCATCAACTATTTCTACTTCGCCCGACCATTCAGCCTTATAGCCGGAAAGTCTTACTTTTGTACCGGGAACAAGTTTATTGTATTCTTCCTCTGTACAAGCCATTTCATATACAAAATAAGCACCGTCTTCTGCCTGGGTGTAGAATGTGCCTTTGTTGTCCCACCAGGACTGCTTTGCCTGAATATAGGTTTCGACAACAATGGGAGATTCAAGTTCAGCGGCTTCGAATTCATCGTGTGTCATTACCTTGATTTCATCTTTTTCTTTGTTTTCTTCAATGGGATTTTCCACCTTTGTTTCGTTGTTTCCATTAGGGGAATTGTTAGGTTCATTCTGGTTCTTGTCACCACCGCAGGAATACATAGAAACTGCCAGCACTGCAGAAAGCATAAATACAAGAATTTTTTTCATTGTTAAAACTCCTTTTTTTATAAAATTTTATTACCTGAATTATACATTAAAAATACATCAAAGTCAATCATATAAAAGTATAATTTACATTTTTTGGATATCTCTGTTACAAAAGAATCAAAATGTTAGTAGCATTTTTATGATTTTCTCTTTTTATGCAAAATGTTGCGTATCTCATAAATAGCAATAAATACCCATATCAGAATAAAAGAGACAATAAGAATTTTTGATTCATTGGGCAAAGACATAAATCCTGTATTTTTTCGATTGGTTTCGAATGTGTGGATTTGTGCTCCTTTATCTTTCAATGTTACATTGTTCAGTTTAAATAGTGATACCATATCTGAATAAAGTGTATCAAAGTATTTATCGTCAATAGTTTCTTTTCGTCTTGCGGATTTTGATACATTTTCAATCATTTGCCCGGAGGCATTACGAAGTGATGCAGAGCCATTGAATACCGGAGTTACAAAAGTATGTTGGATATTGTCAAGTACAAGCTTTGAAGCTTTAATTTTAACATCATAATAGGTTGTGTTATCCTGACCACTTCTCGAAAGATAGTCCAGGTATTCCGTACTATTTTGTGCTTTCAGTGTAACCGGAATATACCCCTCTGTCTGTGAATATGCAATCTGAACCTTGTTTGTAAGAAGATACTGAACAAACAGCCAAGAGGCAAGAACTTCCTGAGAATTTTGCTTATTGAATATACAGATTGACGGTCCTTGGGAAATCATTTTAGGGTTTTGAATATCAAACTGAGGAATCATCATGACCTCTGTTTCAAAAAAAGCCTTGCTTTCTTTATTTATGTCACTTAAGGGAGCGTTTGCGCCTATCCAGGTTGCTCCGGCTGTAGAGTCGATTGCAAAAATACACTGGTTTTTGTTGAGATAATTACCGGGATAGCTTGAAATTTTAAATGTAGAAAAAGCTCTTGACTGTGCGTGCTTTGAAATTGTAGTCAATAATTCCTTTGTCGTGTCGTTGAAAAGATAAATTTCACCATTATCGTTGGAATAGGGTGCGTCTTTTTGCTTTAGCATCTGTATCATCATATTGTCCGTGGACTTATAAATAAAAGGGATCAAAACATTTTGTCCATTAGCAATAAAATTTCCGTTGGCATCTTTTTTCATAGCAGCCTCTGATACCTCCCAGATAAAATCCCAGGTGAGAGTATCAGGCAAAGTGTATCCAAGTTTTTCCAAAAGAGTTTTATTTACATAACAAGCCTCGCTTGAACGCATAAAAGGAACGGCAAAATAGCTTTCCCCAAATGCACATTCAGCAAGAAATTGTGGTGCTATTTCCTCTTTTTGGGGAGAATCGAATTTTATGTTTGTACCTCCAAAACCGTATTTTTTATCATCAAACAGATTGTTCAGTTTTACAACTGTATCTTTTCCGGAAAGATATGTTGCTATATGGTCAGGATATGTTATACAAATATTCGGAGTGGTGTTTGTGGATATATTTGTTATCACATCGTTATATATTTTGCCGTAATCATTGTAAAGGCGAATGTTTATTTTTATGTTTGGATATAATGTCTGAAAATCAGCAATTGCCTCTTCATAAATAGCTGTTTGCACTTTATTTGTGTCGTTTTTTGCCCAGAATGTTAATTCAATTTTGTTGTCTTCATCAAGTTCATCCGGGATTATATAATTATCTTTATATTCTTCTGAAACGTTTGTCTTCGAGATGTCATCAGTAATATTTATTTGTGGTTGCAGTTCGCCGTGACAGGAGCAAAGGTTAATGAGGGATATTATAAATAAAAGATAACACAGCAATTTTTTTGTAAACATCATAAGCCTTTGGAACCTCCTCTAGAAACGCCCTCCATAATCTTGTTTCTGAATACAAGAAAGAGCACGATAAGTGGAATTGAAATAATAACAACTGCTGCCATCATTGTTGTAATATTTTCACGACCAAAGGCACTTTCTCGTATTTCCTGAATACCGTTTGAAACAAGGTAATATTCTTTATTATCAGTGATTAGTCTTGGCCATACATATGAGTTCCAACATTCAATTATTTTAAGTATTGCTATTGTTAGAACGGTAGGTCTGCATATTGGCAGCATAACTTTCAAAAGATATTTTATGTCAGATGTACCGTCAACCTTTGCGGCGTAGTAAAGATTATCCGGTATCTGTGCAAAGTTTTCCTTTAATAGATAAATATAAAATACACTTGTGACAGACGGAAGAATTAGACCTGTAAAGGTGTTTCTTAAATCAAGAGTTGTAATTGTTGCAAAATTTGTGATTATTACAAGCTCATTTGGAATCATCATAAGGGAAAGAAAAAGAGTGAACACAAGATTTTTTCCTTTGAAATTAAGTCTTGCAAAGGCATATGATGCAGGAATTATCACAAGAAACATAATAGCTGTTGTTGCAATTGTAAATATCAGAGTATTCAGAAAATATTTGCCTAAATCAACAGATGTAAATGCTTCGTAATAATTCTTAAGAGTAGGGGAGGAAATATAGAATTTGGGTAAAATTTCTGCATTATATTCGGCAGAAGTTTTAAAGGATGTAAGCATCATCCAGTAGAAGGGGAACAGTACAATAATTGCCCATAGAATAAGTAAAGTGTACATGACCGTCTTAATTATTATACTTTTCCGTTTTATTAGAATTTCTTTTTTACGGTAGTTGTTCTGAATGTTCATTTTAACTTCCTTTTATCAATAGTGTACGTGTTTTCTGCTTACAATAAGGTTGATGCAGGTAATGGTAAGAACAATTGCAAAAAGTATTATGGCTGCAGCGGAAGCGTATGAGGGATAGCCGCCGCCGTCGCTGTATAGTCTGTCATATATATAACCAACAATTGTATTCATTTCTGCGACATTCAGGTTTGTCCCGAAAAGAGCAACAGCATCATTGTATGCCTTAAATGCACCAATGAACCCTGTGATTATAAGGTAAAAAAGCATAGGGGAAATCATTGGTATTGTTATTTTTGTAAAAGTTCTAAATTTTGAAGTCCCGTCAACCTTTGCGGCGTTGTATAAATCTTTGTTTACAGAGGCAATAGCGCTTGTTAATATAAGAACTTTAAACGGCATAACAACCCAGACCGTATAAAGACACAGTACTAGCATTTTTGCCCAATATGGACCGTCTATAAAATCTACAGGAGTTATCCCGAAAATTCCCAAAAATGTATTAACAAGACCCGCAGAAGTGTCTGTCGACCTGAACAATACCATAAAAACAAGGCCAACAGCAAGGGTGTTAGTGACATATGGTAGGAAGTATATTGTCTGAAAGAGGTTTTTCAACGACTTTATTGAGGACAGTCCCAGCGAAATAAACAGTGCAATTAAAGTTGATACAGGAACAGTGATAATTACTAAAATAAAGGTATTTTTTAAGGCTTTTAGAAAATAAGGGTCACTGAGAACATTAAAATAATTATATCCACCTACGCCGGTATATGTCTGAGATGCAAAATTGAAGTTTTCCTGAAAAGAATATATAAATACATCAATCAGCGGATATATCATAAATATTCCCAAAAAGAGTAGTGAGGGTATTAAATATAACCATGCTTTATAATTTTTATTATCCATATATAAAACCTTTACTTAACTTCAAATAAAATTCTTTCTTCTGTATCTTTGTCAAAAATATAAACTTTTGACGGTTTTAAATTAAATCTAATAATTTCGTTTTTGTTTTCGATTTGATTTTCAGAGCTGATAACTGAGCGTATTTCTGATGATAAATTGTTTTTGTTGCGGGAAATTACAGTTATGTCACGCCCCATAACTTCAACGGAAGAAAACTCACATTCAAACCTTCCGGTATCAGATAGAATAAATCCTTCGGGACGAATACCAATATATACTTCTTTATTCGGTAAATCACCTATATCAAGAACGTCATTATCACCAATACAGAGTTTTCCGTCTTTTATATGACCGTTAAAAACATTAATCTGAGGAGTTCCAAGGAATTTTGCAACAAATAGATTTACAGGGTTATCGTAAACCTCCTGTGGTTTTCCCGCTTGCTGTATTATCCCGTCCTTCATTACAACTATAATATCGGAAATACTCATAGCTTCTTCCTGGTCGTGAGTAACAAATATTGTTGTAATTTTTGTTTCACGCTGGATCCTTCTTATTTCTTCCCTGGTCATAAGTCTTAGTCTTGCGTCAAGATTTGATAGTGGCTCGTCAAGGAGAAGGACTCGTGGCATTTTAAT